>JAQSYE010000313.1 GCA_029256305.1 Lacrimispora sp.
TTCTGCTTTAGTATAGCTTATTTTAATAAAAATCTCAATCTTTTATAAGCTGCGCTAGACTTTTAACGTTTTTTTCTATATACTAAGGAAAGAAAATGTACTTTGGAGATAATTATGAAAAATCAAGAGACGATCATTTATGTGAATATGTTGGGGGGATTCTCCGTTACCATTGGAGACAAAATAATTGTTGATCAGAATAATCAGGCAAAAAAACCGTGGAGTCTTTTGGAATATTTAATCACGTTTCGCGGAAGGGACATCCCAGTTGAGGAATTGATCGACCTGTTTTGGAAAGATGAAGCCAGCAATAATCCTGCTGGCGCTTTAAAGACGCTGATGTTCCGCGTCCGAAAGCTTCTTGAGCCCCTTGGGCTTCCTACTCAGGAAATGGTATTTCAAAACAGAAAGGCATACGGCTGGACAAGGGATCTTACAACCGCATGTGACACGGACAAGTTTGAAGAACTTTGTCTGCAGGCTGAAAGCAAAGAATTTTCGGAAGAGATTCGCCTTAAGCTGTCTATGGAAGCATTTAGTCTTTATAAAGGAAACTTCCTCCCAAAATCCGAATGGGAATCCTGGGTGATTCCGATTCACACCTATTATCATACCCTTTATCAGAAATTAGTTAAAAAAATTCTTGTCATGTTAGATGACCGGAAAGATTATCCTACGATGATTGATGTCTGCCAGCAGACAATCTCCATCGATCCTTATGGGGAAGACGCCCATTATTATCTGATTTATGCCCTGTACCAAAGCGGCAACCAGATGATGTCTCTGGAGCATTATAAACGGGTAAACGACATGTTCTACAACGAGTTTGCCATCACTCCATCCATTCGCTTTAAAGAGCTGTATAAAATGATTAGCGACAAAAAGCATGGAATTACCATGGATTTAAGCACCATCAGGGAGATCCTTTTGGAGGGTGGAACCAATAAGGGGGCATTCTGCTGTGAGCCATCCGTATTCCGGGATATCTACCAGCTGGAGTCCAGAGCCATTGAGCGTACCGGCGATTCCATCTTTTTATGCCTGCTTACCATCAGCAATTTAAAAGGTGATTTATTAAAGCCGGCAGTACAGACCCGGGCCATGGATGAACTGGGCAGTTCCATCCGCAATTCTCTGCGCAGAGGAGATGTATACAGCCGATACAGCGTAAGCCAGTATTTAATGCTCCTTCCTACCGCAACCTATGAAAATGGTGAGATGGTTTTAAAGCGGATAATCCAGAATTTTAAAAAGGAATATTCCAGAAAAGATTTGTCCATTACCTACTCACTGCAAAGTGTTCTGCCATTTTAAATGAGGTTATACCTCTCTCATTCATACTTACTACAGGAGGACTATGATGTTACAGGAAGATTTTATTACACTGACACTTCAAAAGCAAAAAAACATTGCGCTCATCGCACATGACAACGAGAAACGTGCATTAATTGAATGGTGCACCGAGCACATAGAAACCTTAAAGAACCACACTCTGTGCGGCACCGGTACGACTGCCCGCATGATTACTGATCAGACAGGCCTTCCGGTGAAAGGCTATAACAGCGGTCCTTTAGGCGGAGACCAGCAGATTGGCGCTAAGATTGTAGAAGGAAGAATTGATCTGATTATCTTCTTCTCTGATCCCCTGACTGCACAGCCTCATGACCCAGACGTAAAGGCACTGCTTCGAATTGCCCAGGTTTATGATATTCCCATTGCCAATACCAGAGCGACTGCTGATTTCATCATTACCTCCCCTCTCATGGAAACCACATATGAGCATCAGGTAATTAATTTTAATAAGAATGTAACGGATAGAGCCAACACGTTATAATGTCTTAACAATGGTACAAGCTTTACATGTTTCCTGTGTAGAGTTTGTACTATTTATTTTTCTCTTCCAATAAAATATCCGCGATTCTTCTGCTGGCCTCGCCATCTCCATAAGGATTACCGGCTTTGCTCATCCTTGCATAGAAAGCCCTGTCATTCAACAAACCAGATACGGAACGATAGATTCTCTCTTCTTCAACCCCAACTAAAAGCAATGCCCCGGATTCAACGCCTTCCGGACGCTCTGTCGATTTTCGCAGAACAAGCACCGGTTTTCCCAGGCTCGGCGCCTCTTCCTGTATTCCTCCGCTGTCCGTCAAGATCAGCGTTGCTCTTGCCAGAAAATTATGAAAATCAATTACATCTAACGGTTCAATCAGACGAATTCGCTCCTCTTTGCCAAACACAGAACCGGCAATCTCCCTGACAAGGGGATTTAAGTGGATGGGATAAATGACCTTTATATCAGGATAAGTCTCTGCGATCCGTTTGACAGCACGAAAGATCTGTCTCATTGGCTCTCCTAAATTTTCCCTCCTGTGGGCAGTCAGTAATATCAGCCGGCTTCCGGATGCCCAATCTAAAAGTTTATGACGATAGTCCCCTCTCACTGTGGTTTTTAACGCATCAATCCCTGTATTGCCTGTAACAAAAATAGCAGAGGAATTTTT
>JAQSYE010000314.1 GCA_029256305.1 Lacrimispora sp.
AACGGACGAACTGAATTATCAGCTTTCTGAAGAAGTGAAGGAAGAGGGCAGACAGGCATTTCTCCTTTGCTCAGATGGATTTTGGGAATTGATTGAGGAAAAAAAGATGGAGAAGACCTTGAAAGCATCGTCAAGTCCGGAAGAATGGCTTTCACTGATGAAGACGATTGTACTTAAAAATGGCAAATATGCGGATATGGATAATTATTCTGCAGTTGCTGTCTGGAAATATTAAGGAGGAGAAGGCATGGCGGTGGTAAGGTGTAGAAAAGGGCATTATTATGATGTGGAGAAATATTCCCAGTGTCCGCATTGCGGAATTTATTCTGATGATGAGGATGACAAAACATTAGCATTTCACTCCTCTCTTGATTTAGAGGAGAATGATAAGACCATAAGTATTATAACTGATAAAAATGGTGCTGATTACATAGCTGGCTGGCTTGTATGCATTAAGGGGCCGGAAAAAGGAAGGGATTACCGTCTATATCATGGGTTTAACCGAATTGGGAGAAATCATAATCTAGATGTTGCGGTTATGGAAGATTCAGCCATAAGCAGAGAAGCGTCTCTGGCGGTGGTCTACGACGACAGGCAAAATCAGTTTCATGCGGTTTCGCAGACGGGTGGAACGGCTTATTTAAACGGTCAGCTTTTAGAAGGAACAAAGGTAATAAAAACGGGGGATTTAATTGAGATCGGCAAAAGTGAATTTGAATTCATAGCCTTTTGCAGAGAGGGAAGAGTATGGGAAAGAGATTAAAGTTTTTAGCTGTTTTATTTACGTTGAGTTTATTCGTTCTTACGGTATCGGCAGAAGAAGCCGGTACAGCTTCTATTGAGCAAGTCTATGTAAATCTTCCGCAGGTTACTGTATATGGCCGTAACCTGACATTGGAAAACACAGCAGACCAGGAAACCTATCTTGGGGGAGGAAAACTGACTCCTGCCGGGAACCTTAGTTTCTCAGAGTCTGATGAAGGCGTAATCTACTATCTGTTGTTAGACATATCAAATTCTGTACCCCCGGATTATTTTGAACAAATAAAAAATGGAATTTTGCAGTTTGAGAGAGCACTGGGACCACGGGACCATATGGTTCTGTACACGTTTGGTGAGTCGGTGAATCTTGTTTTGGATGAAAATCATAACAGTGCTGACAGTGAAGGGATTCTGTCCGCAATTAAAAATACGGACCGCAAAACACTTCTCTTTGAAGCAATCAGCCGCGCCGCGGATGATAGTCAGAAAAGCCAGGATGTCAATTGCAAGAGAAAAATTATTATGGTGATTTCTGATGGGGAGGATTTTGCAACAGGTAAGACGATGTCAGAAGAGGCATTAGAAAACCTGAGTAAAAAAGGAGTTCCGGCATATGCGTTTGGTATCGAGACTGCGTCAAGAGAGAACTTAAACAGTTTTGGGGAGTTTTCCAGAAGGTCTGGCGGTGAGCTGAACATATTTAATAAAAATCAGGCATCCCAGGTTCTTTTGGATTTTCACAATGATGTAATGAATTCTCAGGTACTCCGCTTTAATACTTCCTCTAACCGCGTAAGCAATAAAATGGAAACATTTTCAATGAATATAATTTCAATGAAACAGACATTGAGCAAAGAGGTTATGGTTTCACGCTGGATAAAGGACACGCAGGCACCACAGGTCATAAATTTAAAAAAGACTGCAGATCGGCAGATTCAGATGGAGTTTACTGAACCGGTGATCGGAAGTGAAACGCCCTCCTCGTATACAGTGCAAACAGGAGAGAAACTGATACCAGTTTCAGGAGTCAGCAGGGGAGCCGACGGACAGTCAGAAACGGCAGTTGTTACCATTACGGTCGGAGAGGACTTAAAGCCTGGAGATTATGAGGTTTCCTGTCCTGGAATTAAGGATGACTCCATGGAGGAGAATCTGGTTTCAAACACAGGGAACTTTACGGTAGAGCAGCTTCCGCTCGGGGAACGCCTTCTTAATATATTAAAAACCTGGTATTGGATCTTGATCGTAGTGATAGCAGTAATTTTAATTATCGTTGCTTTTGTAATATATAGAAAGGTTAAAAAGGCAAGAGGCGTCCTCTATATGGATGATAAGATGATATTGGCTTCTAATGTGGAGGTTCATCAACATGTTTCCATAAAAGAAATGGATGGAAAAGAATTTCAAATGGTAGTTCATGTCTCTGGGAACCGTCCGGAGACCATTAAGCTTACCATTGCTGACAGCTTTATCGTGGGCCGCTCGAAAATCAGTAATTTGTATTTTGATGATGCAAGAATGTCGAAACAGCATTTTGTTCTGGAATGGAATGGAGAGAACATGTTTGTGACAGATCTGGATACAACGAATGGGACGCTGGTTAATGGACTTCGTATTAACAGTAAACGCAAACTGGAACAAAACGATATAATTACGGCTGGTAATACGGAGATGACGATTGGGTGGTGAGTGACAGGATGCTGGAACAAAAGCAGAGAGACAGCCGGACATTACCGGAAGG
>JAQSYE010000118.1 GCA_029256305.1 Lacrimispora sp.
ATCATATAAACCAGTATAAGGAGTGATGACCGTATGCATAAATTTCTTCTATTAGGCGGCGACTCAAGACAGCTTTATTTAAGCCGCATTTTAACTGAAAACGGCTTTTTTACTGTTCTTCATTCTGACGGAGATGATCCGGACTTCTCACTGAAGGAAGCCATGGAAAATTGCAATATCATTCTCTGTCCCATACCATTCACGAAGGATAAAATCAGCCTGTTTTCTGCCAACGAAATGAACGACCTTGGAATTGGCAATCTCTTAAGCCATCTCACCTCCAGCCATACCCTGTTTGGAGGCAACATTCCGGCATATGTAAAAGATTATGCCAGAAAAAATGAAATTGGCTGCTTTGACTATATGGATATGGAAGATATTACCATAAAAAACACGATTGCAACTGCAGAAGGCGCCATCGCGGAGGCCATCCGGTTAAGCCCCGGTTGTCTCCATCAGAGCAGGTGTCTGATTACCGGCTTCGGAAGATGTGCCAAAACTCTGGCACTTAAGCTAAAAGGTCTTGATCTTACAATCACCGTTGCAGGCCGAAGAGCAAACCAACTGGCCCTGGCTTCAGCCATGGGTTTTGAAACTGTTTTATTAAGTGATTTAGAAAAAGAAATAGGCAGATATGACTATATCTTCAACACCATACCAGCGCTGGTTATTAATGAGAAACTTGTCTCCTTAACAGCGCGGCAGGCAACTATTATTGATATTGCCTCCGCCCCAGGCGGTGTGGACTTTGAAGCCTGCAGGCAGCAGGGAATCCGTGCAAAGCTTTGCCTTGGCCTCCCTGGAATCTATGCTCCCGAAACCTCAGCGAAAATTCTGTATGAAGCGATTCTCACCTGTTTATCTCAAACTGTTTAGGCAAAGGAGTGCACTATGAAACTGGAAGGAAAGAAAATAGGCCTGGCAATTACCGGGTCCTTTTGTACTTTTGACAAAATAGAAGAAGAAATAAAGGTACTTGCAGATGAGGGCGCAGATATCTATCCCATTTTTTCTTCCAACGTCCAGACCACAGATTCCCGGTTTGGCAACACAAAAGAATATATGGAACGAATTACTGAAATAGCAGGAAATCAGCCAATACTCCGGCTGGAGGAAGCAGAGCCCATTGGCCCGAAGGGATATTTAGATATTCTTCTTATTGCGCCCTGCACCGGCAATACCCTGGCAAAGCTGGCAAACGGAATTACCGACTCACCGGTTCTTATGGCCGCAAAAGCACATTTAAGAAATGAAAAACCACTGGTTATCTCTCTTTCCACCAATGACGCCCTTGGAATAAACTTTAAAAATATTGGTATCCTTTACAATGTAAAAAATATCTATTTTGTACCCTTTGGTCAGGATAGTCCTGTGAAAAAGCCCAATTCCATGATTGCCCGTACGGAACTGATTTGCAAAACGCTGGAATATGCGCTGGATGGACGGCAGATTCAACCAGTAATTATTTAAAAATTAAAAATTTTTCAGTATTGAGAGGCATTGAAAGCACGTTCCTCCCCCGTTCCCACCGGGGGAGGTTTTTATGTGTGTGAGAGAATTAATTGCCTGGATGGCTCAAACCAGATCCTGTTTGCATCTGCCGATTCCAGCGACAAAAATGCGGTTTTTATAATCCCCCATACCACTGGTATCCTCTATGTTATAACTCATGAGGTAATGGGATCTTGATGTTCCATAAATGGCAAACCCATGCTCCCGATACAAATCTGCAAAAGGGGCCGACTGATAGACCGTTAACAAAACAGGTTTCTTAGTCCGATCGGACAATTGGGTGACAAAATCAAGGAATTCATTCAACAGTTCCTTTACATGGCCGGACTCAGACAATGTAACAGAGACATCTGTTATCTGATCCGGCTGCGCCTTATATGTGAAAAATCCCGTGGTTACCCCGCACCTTCGAACACTCCAAAAACAGGCATCTTTTCTCGATCTGTGAAACAAATCAACAGCAATTATTATTTGTATCTCGTCAATCCAGCCTCCGTGATACTGATCCACAAATGGTTTTAAGAAGTCCTTCCTTATTTTTATATACTGGTCCAAGTCCTCGTCGCCAACTGGTTCTATCGTATACCCTTCACCGATCAGATCTTCAGATAATATCATGTTTCCTCCTTACCAGCTACGGTCTGGATTCCTTCTATTTCTACCATTATATAAACAGTCCGGGTAATTATTCTTTTTGCATTTCTTTTTCCGGCTTCGTCATTTAAAACCCTCTACCACTGCTTTTACAAACCCAAATTTTATCCTGTACGTAACGTTTTACCAGTTCTTTTCCCATCTTTCCGTAGATTTTCGGATCTATGACGGAGTTATCTTCATTGAGAATCCTTTTCACTCCATCACTGAATGCAGTCCGCAGATCTGTGGCGTAATTCACCTTACAGATGCCTTCCTGAATGCAGCTTCTTACAATCCCATCCTCTAGTCCCGATGTTCCGTGAAGCACCAGGGGAACCGATACATTCTTTTTAATTTCACTCAGCAGATCCAGCCGAATGCATGGAGTTGATTCATATATTCCATGTGCGGTACCAATTGCCACTGCCAGAAAATCAATCCCAGTCTTCTCCACGAATTCCACTGCCTGATCCGGTGAAGTAAGACCGGAATCATTGCTGACCCCATCATCTTCCTTGCCTCCCACGCAGCCTAGCTCCGCCTCAACCGGTACTCTGCAGGGGCTGCACGCCTCCACCACCCGTTTGACTAATCCTATGTTTTCCTGGAGTGGCAGATGGGAACCATCAATCATAATAGACGTATACCCTTCCCGCAGTGCCTGAACTGCCAGCTCAAAGCTGCTGCCATGATCCAGATGCAGTGCAACCGGGACAGTGGCACTCTCAGCCACAGCCTTTACATTGGCATAAAAGAGATTTAAACCTGCATATCTAACGGTAGAAGGTGTTGTCTGTAAAATGACAGGCGATTGCATCTCCTGTGCCGCTTCCACTACCGCCATGACCATTTCCATATTCTCTACATTAAAAGCTCCGACAGCATAATTACCTTTCTGAGCATAAAGCAGCATTTCTTTTGAAGTAACTAATGGCATCTTCTTTCTCCTATTCTTCTGTAATCAGCCGTATAATCTGATCCTTTTGCGTACATTCTTTAAGCCTTAATAGAAATCCGGGTTCCATAAGCTTTTTAGAAAGAGCAGAGAGGAGCTTTAAATGAATCTCATCTTCATTCTCTCCCACCGCAATCATGAATACCGCATAGACCGGTTCTCCATCTGAAGCGTCAAAAGAAACTCCTTTCTTTGACAATCCCACTGCGACTCTGGGCATGCGAACAGCCTGTGATTTTCCGTGGGGAATTGCGATCCCGCTTCCAAATGCCGTCGAGGAAATCATTTCCCGTTTAACAATCTCTTTTTTAAATGCTTCTGCATCCAGTAATACACCATTTGCATAAAGCATCGCCACCATCTCATCAATGACCTCCTCTTTCCCGGTGTTCTCAAGAGAAAGGCATATTGTCTCTTCCTCTAATAAATCTCCAGGTAAATTCAGATCATCATCCTCTTTCCATTGAGCCCCATCCTTTTTCGTAACGGGAGTCACGAAAATATAAAGCACTGCTCCAATAAACGAGCCAAGCAAAATACACAAAACCCATACAACCGGTTTATTCACCAGACCAAGAATCAGAAAGCCTCCATGGGGTGCAGGAACTTCAACTCTCATCAGATAAGTGGCAACTGCCGAAATAGAGGAGCTTAACATGAGAATCGGAATTACTTTTAATGGATTTTTCGCCGCAAATGGAATGGCCCCCTCTGTAATGTGAGTAAAACCCAAAATATAATTAACCAATGCTGCCGTCCGGTCATCCTCTGAAAACCGGTTCTTCTTAAGGGTTGCTGCAATGGCCAGAACCAGTGGAGGCGTAATGCATGCAGCGGAAACACCTGCCATAAAATAGTAATTCCCCTGTCCGAGAAGAACGGTTCCCGTTACATAAGCAGCTTTATTAACCGGACCTCCCATATCAAATGCACACATACTGCCAATAACAATTCCCAATAGAACCGGACTGGTATTCTGAATCCTTGATAATGCTGCCATCATCCAATGATTAAGGGCTGCACAGGGCTGGGCAAACAGCATCATCAGAATGCCCACTCCGCCAATTGTAACAATTGGCACAATAAAAATGGACTTTAACCCCTCCAGCTGCCTTGGAAGTCTTCTTAATGAACTGACAACCCCCTGAGAAAGATATCCGGATAAAAATCCAGCCACAATTCCTCCCAGAAATCCCGCATCAGTACCTGCCGCAATGGTACCTCCCACCAGACCCGCCAGGAGCCCCGGGCGTCCGCCAATGGACTGGGCAATAAAACCGCTGAGAACTGTGACCATCAGTCCCATGGAATAACCACCCACAGACTTTATCATGGCGGCAATGGGGTTATACTGATCCGATGTTGGATCAAAGGAATAAATGCCCCACAGAAAAGAAACAGCGATTAAGACACCGCCTGCTACCACAAGCGGAAGCATATGAGAAACGCCGTTCATCAGGTGCTTGTAGATCTGACGTGCGGCATTCTGGTTCTGCCGGGGATTCAGATTATGGATTACTGTGCCTCTCCTCACAGGCACCGTCCCCTCCATACATGCCCGAACCAGTTCCTCTGCCTTACTGACCCCGTCTCCAACCGACACCTCCAAAACCGGTTTGCCGTTAAAGCGATCTAGATCCACACTTTTATCGCTGGCAACGATAATGGCATCTGCTGCTTTGATGTCAGCTTCCGTTAATGCATTCTCAACCCCGATGGCTCCGTTGGTTTCCACTTTGATCTGGCACCCCAGTTTTCCTGCTGCCGCTTTTAAAGCCTTTTCCGCCATAAACGTATGGGCAATTCCCGTAGGGCAACCTGTTACTCCAAGTAATTTCATACTCCCTCCACCTTTCTCACAATAATTTCTTTTGCATAGTTTTCAACTTTATCCATTAAACCAAGTCCGCTGCTTTCTGCCACATTGGCACCTACTGCCGCGGAACGCTTTAATGCTCCCTCAATCTCATATGGCTGCTTCAGCCATATACTTAAGAAACCTGCAAGTGCCGCATCACCGGCACAGGCCGAGCTGACCAGTTCTACCTTCTTAGCCCCCGCATGGTATAAATCACTTCCATTGTAAAAATACGATCCCCTCTCTCCCAAAGTCAAAAGAATATTTTTTGCTCCCCCTTCATAGAGATCCAGAAGTACATCTTTTATATCAGCCTCATCTCTCATTACGATTCCGAAGATATCCTTAATCTCCTCGTCGTTTGGTTTGATGAGATACGGCCCTGTCCTCATCAGATTCTTAAGATGAGGAGAACTGATGTCCAGAATAACGGCCGTCTGCTTCTTCCTGCAGATATCCAGGACCTCGTCATAAAAGGAATCTGTCAGCCCTTTTGGAAGACTCCCGCTGACAATTAATGTATCCATATCCCTAAGGGTTTCCATCAGTTTGCACAGCTCTCTCTGCTTCTCCCTAGAAACGTAGGCTCCCTCGTTGACAAATTTGTATTCGTCGGTCCTGTCATTTAAAAAGATATTGATTCTGGTTGTATCATCCACCCAGACCGGATCTACCCCAATCCCCATCTTCTTTGTCTCCTCAACGATATACCGCCCGGTGAAACCGCCAAAAAAGCCAAGAACAGCGGACTGTGTCTCAAACCGGTTCAAGCAGTAGCTGACGTTTAACCCCTTGCCGTTTGGGGTATAAACTGCATCAAAAGTCCGATTAACTACCTTTCCCATAATTCCATTAGACGAGATATTCATATCAATCGCCGGGTTTGCCGTCAATGTATAGATCACTTTATTCCACCTCTCTTTTATGAAAATCTCTGCTCACCTGTTATTATAGAGAAGACTGGAATGAAAATCTTTTCAGGTTATGAAAAAGGAGTCTTAGACAGACTCCGAAATATAGTCAATAATGATTCTGCAAATCATATAAAGTGCGATTCTTGAAGATACCTCGAATTCCTTAATCGCCTGGTGAGTATGCTTATATCCTACAAGAGCAAGGTTGCTGTATGAAATTAACTCAGACTGCGGATTGCAGCAGCAGGATATCACACAGTTTCCTTTCTGACTGGCTGTGACAGCCGCTGAAATCAGTTCCGGTGTCTGGCCGTTTAATGACAGGATAAATAAAATATCTTTATCTTTCATCTTGGAAGCTTTCACCTTCATGATGTTCGGATCATCGGAAAAGAAAACATCATAACCGAGAAGCTGTAACTTTAAGGAAAACTCCTGACCAACATAGGTAGTGAGCCCTCTTGCAAATACAGAAATCTGGTGTGCTTTTTTCAGATATTCAATGACTGCCAGTATATCAGTAAGTGAAATGCGCTCATGCACAGCCTGAGCCTCTATCAGTGTCTTATTAAACAGTTCATTGATGCTCTGAATCTCTTCACTCTTTGCTTTGTGACCTGAGCGGTATCTCAGTTCATTGAAACCATTCAGCCCGCATTTACGAATGGCCCTTGAAACCGTGGATGGTGATGAAAATGTCTCAAATGCAATATCAACAATCGACATTCCGGCAAGCGTCTCTTCATGACTGTTTATGTAATTTATAATTTCATGTTCTGTCTTTGTTAAATTCCCTATAATATTCGTATCAAGTGGGATAATCATATAGACCTCCAGCCCCTTATCCAACGCATCCAGTCGCATTCATGCAACTCATAAGGTAAAAAAAATAGTAATCGCCTCCTCTTTACTCAGAGGTATTATCTTTACAATTTTGTTCATCTCTTCCACAGTAAACGTGTTTCCACTTCTTTTCATCTTGCGGTAAAATGTACATCTGCTCACTCCAATCGCATCAGCGATTGCCTCCTGAGTAATTCCAGACTCAGCCATCTTTCCTTTTAACTTTTGTATATTCAAATAACTCCCCCCTTTCCGGTTGCATTTATGCTACTAGATAATATAAGAATAGCTCATTGAAAATGAAAAGTCAATATCCAAATCCCTGTTATGCGTCACTTCATATTTCAATTTCAGGATAGCAGAATAAAAGCAACATCCAAAGAAACGTTCGGATTAAATCATTTCTTCATCAATCCGAACGTATTCCTGACAAACAATTACTTTGTAAAATCCAAAAGCACCTTTAGCATATGCGCGCCATTACTGCTGAAATCCTCAAAGGCCTTTGCCCCTTCCTCATAAGGATATTCATGGGTAATTACCTGATCTAAATCGACTCCGCCCTCTTTTACCAGATCAATTAACTCTATAAAATCCTTATTCATAGCATTACGGCTGCCATAGACATTCAGTTCCTTCTTCTGAATCATGGTAAAGTTGAAGTCCAGATTCTTTTTACCTACACCAATAACAACCACTTTTCCGCCAAATGCTGCGGCCTCGATACAATCCTGAAAGGTAGATGGCAGACCTACCGCCTCGACACATACATCAAATCCATAAACAGCTTCTCTGCCGTTAATCGAAATACTGCCAGTGATCTCTCTGGCCGCCTGAAGAAGCGCATGCGGGCTGTCATTTAAGATGGTTCCTGCAAATTCAAAGTGTTCCATGGCATAATCAAGCTTTTCTTTTGCCACATCTGTTATGTAAACCTGACCTCCCAGAGCCTTTGCCGCAATAGCAGCCAGAACGCCAATCGTTCCCGACCCTACCACCAGCACTTTATCTCCCTTTTTAACTCCAGCACGCTGTATACCATGATAACCAATACAGAAAGGTTCAATCGCTGTCAGCACCTTGGGAGAAAGTCCTTTCCCATCAAATACCCGTTCCAAAGGCATCGTGATATACTCACAGAATGCACCATCCGTCTGGCAGCCCATGGTGTGATTATCCATGCAGGCATTGACAAGCCCTTTTTCACAGCTGTAGCAGGCATCACAGTTAAAATAAGGGTTACAGGTAACAATCATTCCCTGTTTCAATCCATATTCATTGTCTTCATCAATTTCTATAATCTCTGCACTGAACTCATGACCTGGAATTCTGGGATAATCAAAATATGCAAAAGTTCCCCGGTAAGAGCTTAAATCGCTTCCACAAATACCTCCATATAAAATCTTAAGCAATGCCTCTCCCGGCTTTCTCACCGGCTTTTCAACTTCTTTCACTTCCACTTTTCCAGGTTCCACTATATAAATCGCTTTCATTTTGTCACTTCTCCTTATTTCCAGAACCTACCAAAGCATTCCATCCCCATCAAAAGGCAAATCCATTGGCTCAGATTCTATCTCAATCGTTTCAATTCCCTTAATTTCCTCTAAGTAATCTTCGGAAAGCATAATATGCTCCAGATGAAGGCTGTTTGGAATTCTGACAATTCTTGGCCGGGCCTTGTCGATTTCATTGCAGCTTTTAATACAAACCTGAATTGCTTCCTTATCACTTTCCATTATAATTGGAATCCGAACTCCTCCAAGCACGGTGCATGTGATTGCATTGGGATACATGGAGGCTAAATCCAGTTTATCAAAAACACGTTTTGTGGTGGCACTTGAGAACCCTAATCCAATGCCATTTCCGTGGGTTTCTTTACTTAAATCCAAAACTGCCACTCTCTGGGCAGCTATCCCGCCAGTGGCGTAAGGCGAGCAAAAGGTTCCGGTAATATTCGGATCCATTCCGTCACCGCTATAGTTTTTTCCTATCTCATCCACAATCAAAACATCACAGGAATCCACCAGAATTCTCGCCATATAGGAAGCGGCTTCCTTTAAAAGGGTTGGCTCTATCTCCTCAATCTCATCTGCATTAACCACAACAATCCTACAGGTCTCATCGTAGGCATTTTCAATGGTCGGAACTGCAAATAAGACAGGAGCATGCCTGATTATGGCCTTTCCGAACAAAGGCACATTTTTTGCCATATGCTTAAATCCTGCTTCATGGCAGACTTCTGCTCCATACTGTTTTCCCAATCCAATTGCCATCATTTTCATAATTCCGCTTTCATAGGGACCCCTAAAAGCCGTATGTGGTTTGATTCTGCAGCCAATGACAATGCCATCCGATTCCGCTGCGTGTTTATCTATGTAAACGTCCTGGCCTTCTTCATTCACTCCGATTTTCTTTACCTCCATAGAAGAAAGGATGGGGCACTGAAGATATTCTTCTGTAATTCCATAGCCCGCCAGAATCGCCCTCTGCCCCTGCGCTGTACTTCCTCCATGGCTTCCCATGGCAGGAATGACAAAGGGCTGTGCACCTTTTGATTTAATAAAATCAGCAATGCACTTTGTCGTCAGTGCATTGTTTGCAATTCCCCTGGATCCTGCCGTGACAGCAATTTTCATTCCCGGTTTAATCTGAGAAGAAAACTTTTCTTCTGAAAGCAGTTTCTTTATTATGCCAGGTATCTCTTCTGGTTCGATTTTATTCCGGGGAAATATCTGACGGACCTGGAACATTCTCGGCACCGTTACATCCCTTACTAAGTCAGCCACAAAAGGTCTTTCTCTCATGTATACCCCTCTCCCTTTATTCACCTAAATAAGCCTTTTTAACCTCTTCATTCTGAAGCAGGTTCACACTGGTGTCGTGAAGAATGATCTCTCCATTCTGCATAACATAACCCCGATCCGCTACATTCAATGCTATCTTTGAATTCTGTTCCACAAAAAGAACCGAAGTTCCCTGCTTGTTAATCCGAACAATGGATTCAAAGATTTCTTTTATAATGATAGGTGCCAGTCCCAGTGACGGCTCATCAAGCAAAATCATTCTGGGATTGCAGAGCAGGGCGCGGCCGATTGCCAGCATCTGCTGCTCTCCGCCGGAGAGAGTGCCCGCCAGCTGGGTTCTTCGCTCATACAATCTTGGGAACATCTCATATACCTTATCAATATCCTTGCTAATTTTCGCCTTATCCTTACGGATATAGGTTCCCATCTGAATATTCTCTGCAACAGTAAGCTTTGAGAATACATGCCTGCCTTCTAAAACCTGGACCAGACCCTGACCTGCGATGTAATGCCCTCTGGTTCTTCCGATGCTCCTGTTGTCAAAAAGTATTTCCCCTTTTACACCCGAGGCTGCCGTCAGTCCGGAAACAGTCTGAAGGGTTGTGGTTTTTCCGGCTCCGTTGGCACCTATTATGGTTACAATCTCACCTTCATCTACATAGAGGTCAATCCCGTGCACCACTTTAATATTTCCATAAGAGTACTGAAGGTTTTTCAATTCCAATAAATGTTTTCCCATTATTCACCTCCCAGGTAAGCTTCAATCACGGCAGGATTGTTCTGGATTTCGCAGGGAGCGCCTTCTGCAAGCAGCTTACCATAGTTTAATACATACATATAATCAGCGAGTCCCATCATCAGCTTCATATCATGTTCAATGATCAGAATGCTGACCCCTCTTTTCACAATTTTCTTGCACAACACATCGAGTTCATTCTTCTCTGTCGCATTCATTCCTGCGGCAGGCTCATCAAGCAGCAATATCTTTGGATCGCTTGCCAGAGCACGACAGATCTCAAGAAGCCTCTGTTTTCCATAGGAAAGGGAACCTGCCGGTTCATCCTTTAGTTCCAGAAGTCCCACGAAGTCCAGCAATTCCAAAGCCTTTTCATAAGCCTTCTTCTCTTCTTCTCTTTCTCTTTTTCTCTTAAAAAGAGAATCTGTAACGCTGGAATTTAGTCTGGAATGCATTCCTACGATTACATTTTCATATACTTTCATTTTTCGAAACAGATTGATGATCTGGTAGGTACGGCTGATTCCTGCTTTATTTATCTGATAAGGGCGGTAACCTTGAATTTCTTTCCCTTCAAATATGATCTTTCCTTCATTTGGAGTATAAACACCGCTGATGCAGTTAAAAAAAGTTGTTTTACCCGCACCGTTTGGGCCAATGAGGCCAGTGATTTTCCCATCTCTTACTTCCATGGAAACATCATTATTCGCCACCAGACCGCCAAACCTTAAGGTTACGTTCCTGACCTTCAGCATTTATTTCGCTCCTTTCTTTTTGAATTTTGCTGCAACATCCTGATATGCCCCATAAAGTCCGCCGGGCAGCCCAACAATAACAATTAACAGCAAAACACCGTAAATTAACAACTGATACTTTTCCGTCGCACGGAGCGCTTCATTTAATATAAGTACAGATACCGCACCGAAAATCGGGCCGAAGCGGGAAGCTGTTCCGCCAAATAAAAGCATGGTAAGAAACATAACAGACTGTTTGTACATAAATGTATCCGGACTGATAAACCTCACGCAGTGAGCGTACATCCCACCCGCAAAGGCCGTAAAAAACGCGCTGATGGCAAATGCCAGGATTTTATAATTCCGGACATTGATTCCCATTCCATCTGCTGCATGAGAGTTTTCTCTGATTGCTATAAAAGCCCGTCCAACTTTGGATTTTATTAAATTGTTTTTCATGAGCAGAAAAACAAGCACACTGATCAATCCAAAATAATAAAACTTGCTGTAGGTATTTAGCTTATATCCAAAAATGCTTACTGAATCTGTGAAAAACCCTGTAAAATTGCCCGTAATCTCATACGGAGACTGGGCAACCAACTGGTACACGATCTCTCCAAAGGCAATGGTCGCCAGGGAAAGGAAATGAAAAACCAGCTTGGAAGC
>JAQSYE010000001.1 GCA_029256305.1 Lacrimispora sp.
TACATGTACGGAAACCAGTTCGCCTACACGCTGAGCTGCTGCTGCACCTGCATCAGTTGCTGCCTTAACAGCTCCTACATCGCCTCTTACCATAACAGTAACAAGACCGCCTCCTACGAATTCTTTACCAATTAAAGTTACGTTAGCTGCCTTAACCATAGCATCTGCTGCCTCGATGGATCCAATTAAACCTTTAGTTTCGATCATTCCTAATGCATCATATTTCATTTTTAAATCCTCCTGGTTTTTATAATTAATTTTTAATAGTTCCCTTATTTCACAATTGTTACCTTAGATGAACCGGAAAGCCCCATAGCATTGGCTTCTTCCGTATCTAAGTGGCATTCTAATGCTGAAGTCTCTGTTACGCGGATTGCAACGTTATTAAAGATTCCTCCACGGATGCCTTCTGTTTCAAGCTTAACTGTCTCGCCATCGTGTACTCCGAATTTCAAAGCATCAGCCGGTGACATATGAATATGTCTCTGGGCAATGATGAGACCCTCTTTTGTCTCTACGGTGCCTTTTGGTCCTACCAATGTAATTCCTGGAGTTCCTGCCAGTTCGCCTGACATTTTAGGTGCTGTGTTTCTGCCAAGTTTAAAGCAGTCGGCAGCCAGGATTTCTACCTGGGTCTGTTTTCTTACAGGACCTAAAATGCGTACTTTTTCAATGGCTCCTTTGGGACCGCAAACCGTTACCATTTCCTTGCATGCATACTGTCCAGGCTGGGACAGCTCTTTCATATTGGTCAGCTCGTAGCCTTTTCCAAAAAGAGTCTCTAAATCAACCTGAGACAAATGTACATGGCGGTTGGAAACGCCTACCGGAATCGTCAGCTCGTCACTGCCGGATTCTGATTTTACCGCATCCATTAAGAGCTTGATTACCGCTTCATACTTATCCATTGCTGTTCTCCTTTTTCAGTTCTGATTACTGGCCTTTCATAGCCAGAACGATTTCCTTTACAAGAGCTGCGAGCTTGTCATTATCATCGCTGCTGCTCTGGCAGGAAGCTGCCGGAGCGCTTTCCTTTTTCTCAAAGGAAGCAACAAGTTCTGCCGGGCTTAAGCAGGAGGAAGCCTGTGATTTTTCTTTCCACATGAAAGTTGGGTCATCTTCTACAATGGTTGCACAATCTTTTAAGCCGAATGCTACTGTCTTAACGTTCAGTAAATGTTTCGGACTTACGTTCTCAGAAACAGAACTTCCGCCGCATGTTCCGCAGCCTAATGTGAAGGCAATTGGAAGACCTGTGCTGATTCCGGTTCCGCCCTGGCTTCCACCTGTGTTTACAAGAATTCTGGAAGCTGGTTTTGCTGCAAATTTTAATACCATATCTCTGTCCTGAGTATGAATGCTCATGGTATGACCGATTCCGTTCTGTAACAGACGGTAGCTTAAACCACATGCTTCTTCCCAGTCTTTAACGGTATAGAAACCAAGAACAGTTGTCAGCTTCTCGTAGGATAATGGATATCCCTCGCCAACGCCTTCCTGCTTACCGATTAACACTCTTGTTCCTTCTGGAATGGTAATTCCTGCAGCTGCAGCGATCACTTCAGGAGAACGTCCTACAAACTTCGCATTCATGTTATGTCCGTTTTTGAATAACAGATTGCAAACCTTATCGGTTTCTTCTTTTGTCATGAAGTAGCCGCCCTGGCTCTTTAACTCTGCTACAACCTCTGCATGATTGCTCTCTTCGCAGATGATGGACTGCTCGGAAGCACAGATGGTGCCGTAGTCAAATGTCTTGCTGGCCATAATGGTTCTTACTGCATGCTTTACATCAGCTGTTTTTTCGATGTATGCAGGAGAGTTTCCTGCGCCTACGCCGATTGCCGGCTTTCCTGCACTGTAAGCAGCTTTTACCATACCAGGACCACCGGTAGCGATGATAATGGAAACTTCCTTGCACTTCATCAGCTCATTGGTTGATCCCATGGAAGGCATGGTCACACAGCTGATAATTCCCTCTGGTGCACCAGCTGCGATTGCAGCTTCACACATAACCTCTGCTGCCTTCTGAGTACATTTTGCTGCAGAAGGGTGAGGGGAGAATACAATTGCATTTCCTGATTTAATTGCGATCATGGATTTGAAGAATACAGTGGAGGTTGGGTTTGTGGAAGGTACGATACCCATTACAAGTCCCACCGGCTCTGCTACATCAAAGGTCTGCTTTGCGGTATCTTCACAAAGAATTCCTCTTGTCTTCATGTCCTTGATCTCTTCATATAAAAGTGTGGAAGCTGCATGGTTCTTATAAGCCTTATCCATCACTTTACCAAATCCTGTTTCTTCAACTGCCATCTGTGCCAGACAGAGGGAGTGCTCCTCGCCTGCCTTTGCCATACTTTTTAAAATGACATCAATCTGTTCTGCCGTATATCCGGCAATTTTCTTTGCGGCCGCTTCGCCGTTTCTGGCTAAATCCCTTGCTTCCTGGATGGAACGCAAATCATAATCAAAATTTTCCATGATCCGTATCTCCTCTTCTAAAAATCTCAATCATTCTGTCCGTAATACTTCCTGAATTCTTCCAGCAGCAGGGTTTTATTTGCCTTTGAAATCTCTCTTCCAGCTATGCTGAATTCAGGATATTCACGGGCAAGCGTCCTAAGCTCTGTTACCTTCATATCTTCAAGTATCTTCATGGTCTCAGTAAGACCGTCCTGGTGCATCCACAGATCAATGGTCTCTCTCTTTATGGTATCCACCAGCTCTGTCTCTGAGTTTAGTTCTTCGTCTATTATCTGAGCAGATGATTCAACTGTCTCTTCGACTGGTTCGGCTGCCTCTTCTTCCGGCTCAATCAATGTCTCCGGTACTGGTGCCTTCTCCGGTTCATCTGGAGTATTACCGCCGATGATAGCTGTAAGTTCCTCATGAGGCCTTGGAATCACATGGCGTGTGACTAATGCGGCACTGTTAATCCGTTCCACTGCCGCCGCTCCGGCCTCAACCGCTGCCTTCACTGCCGCCACATCGCCGGTCACCGTAACAGTAATGAGACCACCGCCAACTTTGGTTTTTTCCACCAGAGACACATCCGCCGCCTTTAACATGGCATCGGCAGCTTCAATTGCCACCAGCACACCCTTTGTTTCTATAAAGCCAAGTGCCTGCATCATTTACCTCCTTAAACCAAGTCAGCCCAGTTAGCCGGATAGGTTGAGTAGAATACTCTTGCCTTGTCCGGAGAACCCCAGATTACCTTTGATCCTGACGGTACAAAGAGTACATCTCCGGCTTTTGCCGTATAGGTCTTTCCGTCAATAGTCACAGTTAAGGTTCCTTCGATTACATAATCGATTTCCTCATAGGTTAATTCCCACTCAAATTCAGAATGGTCAATTACCAGAAAACCAGCGCTCATTTTTGACTCTTCTTTGCTTACAAGCTCCTGATAATAAGCTTTTACATTAGGATCTCCTGTATCGAATACATCCATCTTTACAGAGCTTCCACGAACAACCTTTAACCCGTTACCATGGCTATCTGACTCATATGGTTTTAAAATGTCAGTTAACATTCCCTTCTCCATAAGAGTCTTAAGTACCATATAAATTTTCTCGCTGTCAATATCCATTCCTGCAAACGCTCCTTTCGCTTCTGCCTTCTCTTCTGCTTTGTCGCAGAAGGTAATTCCGTAAGCATCTGCTGTATCTTTTGCTGACGGTGTGATAATGCTTCCGCTCTCTACGTAGAATACATTTTTGCCTTCTACATGTAATCTCTCTACGTCTTTTGCGCATATCAACTGCTTCATATGATCACTTCCCTTCTATATAAACTGGCAGTCTTCATCAATAATCCCAATTACTACGGCATCAACGGGAATCTCATCGTTTCCCAGCATGCGTCTGGCTGAAGAGCCGGTGGAAATGATCACGCGGTCACCGATTCCGGCGCTGATGATGTCTGCTACAATCATCCTCTCACCTTCCCGTGTACCGCCAATGATTTCAGCAAGCATAAACTTATAACCGTTTAAAGAGTCTGCCTTTCTGGTCGCCCAGATGTTATCAATCAATCTTGCTGCTACCATTCCATTCCGCCTCTCTTCTCTCTTAGCCTGATTTCTTCTATCGCTGCCTCTACCGATGCCGTATCTCCAAAAATCGCTAGCATGATCATGTTCTGTGGGCAGCTCCCCTTGATATCTTCTACTGTAACACCCACGGCCTTTTCCGCCACATCGGCGGCACATACCATTTCAATAATCCGGCCCTGAATAAGACCGACGGCATCCACCTTTCCGATGGGAGTGGAAGCTCCTGAGCCTTTTCTGCGGTTTAAGATATCGAGGGTTCCAGGTGACGGCGATTTAATAATCCGATATTCCATACGTCCACTTCCTTTTAATCCATTTCCTCCTGAGTACAGGAAAATGCGATTCCCAGAGGAGTCACAAACATGGGATTGTCCGGTTTTCTTGTACGGATCCCAGTCTGCTTCTCAATAATTGTTTCCAGACCTGCAAGACAGCAGGTACCGCCTACTAAGTAAATCTCATCTACGTCATAACCTTTGATGTGGTGGTTAATGATGGAAGCCACCTTTTCAATTACCGGCTTAAGTACCGGAAGCAGCTCTTTGTGGTTTTCTTCCCTGCGCTTATATAACTCTGCCTCTGAAAAAGGCAAATTATATGCACCAGATACAACCAGTGAAAAATGAGTTCCTCCCGTGGGCTCATCAGCTACATAAACTACTTTCCCATCTTTTAAAATAGAAATTCCAGTAGTTCCTCCGCCGATATCCACCACTGCGCCGTTTTGTATCTTTAATACTGCGTTTGCTGCCGTTGGTTCATCAAGAAGAGCCGTGATTTCAAAACCAGCTCCCTGAACCACATTCTTGATTGCTCCGCCGTCCAGTGCATCGGTTCCCGGAGGAATGGCTGCAGCTGCATAAAGCAGTTCCGTATCCAGCTTTTCTTCCAGCTCTGCCTTAAGCTCACGAACAATGCGGATTGCGCCGATGTAATCAACCACCATTCCGTCACGGACCACATCCGCATACCGGTAAGCACCGGCTACCGGTTTGAAATTCTCATCCAGTACAGCCACTACCACACACGCTGTTCCTAAATCCACTCCCGTATAATAAACGGAGGAATGTTCCCTGACAGGATTTTTTACCACTGCTTCAAACTGACTTACCAGCTCGTTGCAACTATCAAATGTTATTTCTTTCTTTGACATGTGTTTCCTCCATATAACAGGCAGATCATCTGGGATAAGCGGTTAATGACCGGGTTGAAATTCTTTTCTCCTGCTTCCGCCGCAAGTTCTCTAACGCAGCAGCGCAGACGGTGTAACAGAACTATTTCTCTTCCTTTTTCAGACTGGGCATGAAAGCCGGTGATCTCAAAACAGTCAGAGTATGGTTCGTTTTGGTTTTCCTTATTAAATCCGGTGCAGGGCTCAAATAGATTTAATTCGCCCGAAGCACCTTTCCCCACGAAAGATAACTTCCGCTCTAAATCAAATACCTGCTCTGCTAACAGCACGTCCCTGTCTAATAAGGAAATTCCAGCTTCCAGAAACTGTGCCTTTAAGGTTTCTAATTTTAATAAGAAACGATCCGGTACAGGCTCTGTGATTGGTGTCTCTACAACTACTTCTGCCGGTTTTGATGTTTTGCGTTTTGCCGTCAGTGGGTCATCACAAAATGATATCTTCTTGTCTAACAGGAACTGACGTGCTCCTGGTGTAAGCTTTGCCTGGTCCGGAAGATCATAAGAGGCAAAGGGTTCTCTTCTGAATAAAATTCTTAAATCGTCCTCGGTGATGAATTTCATTAATAGCCCCCCTTACAAAGCTTGCGGTAAATCGTTTCGATCTCTTCTACCGTTGGCACTCTTGGGTTGGTCAATGTGCAGTTATCATGAAGTGCTTTCTCTGCCATTTCCCGTACAGCCTGTTCAAATTCGTCTTTTTCCACGTTTAATTCGGTGATCTGCTGCGGTATTTTAATCTTATTCATAAGATTTTTGATATGACGCACCAGGCCGTGTACCGTGGCTTTCTCTGTTCCAGCTGCTATGCCAAGCATGTTGGCAATTGCAACATATCTGTTGCATCCTGCAAAATCTCCCGCATCTTCTAAACCAGCATTATAGCTGATCACATATGGAAGCAACATTGCATTGCTTCTTCCATGAGGAATGTGGAAACGAGCTCCCAGTGCATGTGCCATACTGTGGCAAAGTCCTAAGGACGCGCCGTTAAAAGCAACTCCTGCCAGACAGGAAGCATTGTGCATGTGAGTTCTTGCCTCCATGTCGCTTCCATCTTCCACAGTACGTGCCAGATAGCTCCATACCAGTCTGACTGCCTTTTCCGCACAGGCATCGGTAAAATCACCTGCATTGGTTGAAACATAGGCTTCTAACGCATGGGTCAAGACATCCATACCGGTATCTGCCGTAATATGAGGCGGTACTGACTCTGTAAATCGGGGATCAAGGAATGCGACATCCGGTACCATGCTGTCGGAACGCAGAGGATATTTCGCCTGAGCTTCCGGATCTGAAATAACGGAAAAATTAGTTACTTCGCTTCCGGTTCCGCTAGTGGTCGGAACTGCAATTAAATTCAGTTTATCATTTCCCATCTGTGTGTAAATGTGGCTGGCTGCCTTTGCGGTATCAATGGCAGAACCTCCGCCTAACGCGATTACTGTATCCGGTCCAAAGCATTTCATTCCACCGATAGCCTTTGATACCACGGTGATCGTAGGATCAGGCACTACTTCTGAGAAAACTTCAAAACTGCTTCCTTTTTCTATCAGCAGGTCTGTAATTAAATTCACCTTACCGGACTGAGCCATAAAGGGATCACAGATGATATAAGCTTTTTCTACAGGAAGTTCCTTGATTTTCTCCAAACAAGAAGATCCCATATATACCTTTGTGTTCATTACAAATTGCTCCACGTTACATTTCCCTCCTTTCCTAGAATTTTGCCCACGCTTTCTGGGCATTGAGGTATAACTTCCATCAACTCATCAATTCCGGTTCGGTCCGATAAGTTGATGTGAATGCAGGGGGTTGTAATCCCTGCTTTTTTTAACTGACGGATACACCAGCCGTCATTCTCCGGCTTATCTCCGCTTCCTGTAATAACTCCGATTACCGGCACCCGGAATACTTTTGCAAATCCCGGAGGATAACTCTCCCGGCATGAGGACTGGTCTACCAGCATCAGTACATGGGAGGCGTCCTGGGCTGCTGCGATGATATGCTTGTGCATCCAGGGACTTTCTAAATAAACTCCTGGTACATCTAAGGTTTTCTCCCCATATACCATGTTCTGTGTCCGTTTGATGGGACCGTCTAAACCATTGATTGCGGCTGCAAGGGCAGTTTTTCCGCTGCCGCCCGGTCCGATGATCATGATTCTCTTTTTTCTCATGTTTTGGTTATATCCGGCACGGTAAATCCAAGTACGCGCCGTAAGGTATCACACACTGCCCGAAGGGCTGTCTCCACACTGTCCACATCTCCTGCGATGATGACGGAGCCGGTGAAGCGGTCCAAAAATCCCACTTCCACACTGGCCGCCTTCGCCGCAATATCTGCTGCAATGATGGAGGTTTCAAAAGGAGACAGGGTTAAAATCCCGATGGCCCCAAGCTCATCGATGCCCAGGCACTCATATACTTCCGATATCGGCGAAGCGATTACATGAGCGATGGTAACCTGCTTGCCCGGAACGGATTCTTCTATGACTCGCTGTATCTCTGACATGGCGCTCTCCCCTTTCTAGTGCTTCACCACAGTAACCGGGAACTGATACTCCTTCATCCAGCTTTCGATGCGGTCTAAATCTTCCGCACTTAAACTTGGATCTCCCTCAATGGGATATTCCATATCCAGCTGGTTGTATTTGTTTACTCCCAACTTGTGATAGGGAAGTAAGTCAATCCCCTTAAAATTTTTGTAATCACGGAACGGCATTAAGAACTTTATCACTGCATCAATTTCTTCTCTGCTGTCATTGATTCCTTTTAACATTGGCATACGGACCTTTACGTTGTACCGGCGATGAAGAAGTTCTTTTAAATTAATTAAGATCTGTTCATTGTTCACGCCAACCAGTTCGTTGTGACGAACCGGATCCATATGCTTTACGTCATATAAGAATAAGTCCACATATTCTGCGATCTGTAAAATGGTTTCGGTCTTTGTGTAACCGCAGGTTTCAATGGCGGTGTTAATGCCTTCCCGTTTGCATGCCATTAAAAGATTTAAGGCAGCCTCGGGCTGAGCCGTTACTTCTCCGCCGCCTAACGTCACACCGCCGCCTGATATATCATAAAATGCGGCATCTTCCTCTACGATTTTTAACAGCTCGGAAATTGTCTTCACCTCTCCGGCAATGGAAAGCGCTGAATTGGGGCAGACATTCTTGCATTTCATGCAGCCGATACAATCCTTTTCCCGTCTGATTTCATGTTTTCCGGTCTCTTTGGACATCACATGGATTCCTACGGGGCACACGCTTTCGCATGCCCCGCAGTCTACACAGGAATTCTGCTTAAACATCACCTGGAATTTCCGCACCAGTCCTTCCGGATTGGCGCACCATTTACACCGGAGCGGGCAGCCTTTAAAGAATACCAGGGTTCTGATTCCCGGTCCGTCATACATGTTGTACTTCTGTACGTTAAAGATCAGCGCCTTACGTTCAATATCTCCTGTATTTCCATGGTCCATTGTGATTGTTCTCCGTTTTCTTTTTAGAAATGTGTCAACATGGTTCTGCTGATGATCTCATCCTGTACATCCTTGCACAGCTCTACGAAGAATGCACTGTATCCAGCTACGCGGACGATTAAGTCACGGTAAAGCTCTGGATGCTTCTGAGCCTCGATCAGAGTATTGTTATCTAAGTAGTTAAACTGCATCTCGCCGTTTCCGAACATGCATGCGGTACGAAGAAGAGTGATTAAGCTTTCTTCGCCTTCTGCTGTATCAAGAAGTCCAGCCATGATCTTAAAGTTGTGTACCATACCAATGTTCATGCTGTCGTTAGCCATCTTGGATACAGACTTGATGATCGCTGTAGGTCCCTTGAAGTCAGCACCCTGGGTTGGGCTGATACCATCGGATAATGGCAGCCATGCATGACGTCCGTTAGCCGTTGCTCCTGTTAACTGACCAAATGGTGTGTTGTTGGAAATAGATAATGTACCGTGGCTTAATACGGAGTATAAGGTCTTATACTGTCTGTGCTCATGCTCGGTAAAGTCAACTAAATCAGCAGCAATTAAATCTGCGTAATCATCGTCATTTCCGTATTTAGGTGCATTGAGGCAATCGGTGCGGATCTGGTCATAGCCCACAAAGTCAGCCTTTAATGCTTCATTTAACTGTGCAAGTGTATATTTCTTCTCATCAAATACCAGCTTTTTAATTGCTGCCATGGAATCTGCATAGGTTGCAAGACCGGACCATACGACACCAGGTCCAAAGTTATACATTGCTCCGCCTGCAGATACGTCTTTTGCTTTTTCCATACAGCCTTCATACATGATGGACATCAATGGCTTTGGAGCAAGTTCTCTGTGAATACGCTGGGAAATAACTGTTGCAACAGAAGACCATTTTGTAATGTACTTAATCTCTTCTTTTACTGCTGCTTCAAATTCTTCATAAGTCTTAAAGCCGTTTACGTCTCCCATGTCAGGACAAACCTGTTTGCCATACCATAACGGTACACCTTTGTTTAATGCAAGCTCGATACAGATTGGCCACTGAGTATAAGCAGTGGAGGTCCACTGATACAGACGTCCTGACTTCTGAGGCTCTACACAACCCATCAGACAGTAATCACGTGCATCTTCAATAGAAACGCCCTTTGCAAGCATCATCTTGATGTGTGCGTCGTCAAAGTGGCAAGCTGGGAATCCCATACCGGAACGAACAACATCTACGATCTTCTTTAAGTACTGCTTCGGGGACTTGTTGTGAATACGGCATGCAAGAGATGGCTGATAAATCTTCACAAGACGGACAGCATCCATCAGAAGGTATGTTAAGTCATTGGTTGCATCATGTCCGCTTCTTGTTACACCGCCTACGCACATATTAACGAATGGCTGGTAGCCTGCGAAGAATTTAGAACCGCCTTCGTTGGTGATCCACATCATTTCAGACATCTTAATGAGCATACAGCCTGCAAGCTCAAATGCCTGGAAATCATTCATACGGCCTGATTCGATATCAGCTTTGTAGTATGGATACATATACTGGTCTACACGTCCGATGGACATACCAGTCTGGTTCTCTTCTACTACAAGCAGGGATTCGATGGTCCATACAGACTGAATTGCTTCCCAGAACGTTCTTGGCTTGTGAGCTGGAACGTATGCATTTACTTCAGCGATCTTTAAAAGCTCATCTTTACGCTTTGGATTGGATTCCTTGGCAGCAAGTTCTTTTGCATACTCGGAAATTCTCTTAGCGTAGATCATAACGCCTTCTGTTGTATCAATGATAGACTTGTAGAAGTAGATCTTCTCAATGTCATCTGGATTCTCGTATTTTAATTCTTTTAAATGTTCTCTGGCTTCCTGCTGGATATCAAGCATACCCTTATTCATTAAGATTACATCATAACCAGGGTTGGAGTCACCGCCGCCGTTTACTGCATGATAGGAACAGTCAGAAACGAAGGATTCACCGGACAATTCCCAAACACCAGCTTCACGGTACTGATCTTCACAGTACTCATCAACGGATTTGCCTTCCCAGAATGGGAAAAGCTCTTCTCTCATGATCTTCTTATCTTCATCGGAGATATAGAATGGATCCTGAGGGCGGCTTCCAATGGTATCAATTTCGTCCACCATCCATCTCCATGCGATATCAGGAGAGAAAGCACCTGCACGTGGTGCGCCGTTTGGAGCACCTACGATCAGCTCGTTGTCCTGAATAACAAGAGGAGCTGTCTCGCAACAGTAACGGAAACATTTTGCACGAAGCATGATCTTGGGCATACCTGGATTTTCTGCAGCAATCTTTGTGATCGCGCGGGCACGGTATGTTGTGATGGTTGGCTTATGTGTTAAATAATTATCTTTTAAGCCCTGAAGCCTTGATGTAATACCGTCGGGAATGGTTGTTCCCTCCGCGGTGTATGCTGCTGCACTTGCCTTTGCAGGCTCATTTTTATTGATTTCGTCAGAAACAGTTTCAAACATCTTCATCAGGGAAGCTCTTTCTTCCGGTGTCATGTTTTTCGTTGCTTCTACAAATTTATTTGAAAATTCACGAATATCCAATCTGTTTTCCCTCTCTTTCAATTATTTCTCTTACAGTTCCTTTGATAATGCTTCTAAAATCTGCTTTAAAAGTTCTTTTGCGTCCCCATGCTGACCGGCAGTTGCCATAGTCTGCGTATTCGGACACAACTCTTTTTTCGCATTTTCCAGATATTCATCGGCTTTTCTCACTCCATATCCAATTTTCCGGATATAGATGAAGTTCATAGGGGAAACATTATCCGATGTAATACCAGCTCCGGCGGTGATACTCCCCAGCGTCATGGCGGGGAATAAATTGGTGGTCATTCCCATGCTGCCTAATGTGGCAGGGGTATTGACAAGCACTCTTCCAACCGGTTTTTTCAAAGCGAACTGGCGGATTACTTCTTCATCTCTGGAATGAATTACCAGAGTGTGACCATGGCTTTCGTTTACCAGGAGGTTCATACATTTCTCACAGGCATGCATCCAGTCGTTTTCGATGTAGTACGCAAGTACGGGACAGAGAAGCTCTTTTGCAAAAGGGTTTCTGTCAGAAATATATTTCTGCTGGGAAACCAGAACGCTTGTGTTCTCCGGTACAGTAAAACCTGCACGACGGGCAAGCTCTGTCGCCGGTCTTCCCATAATTTCCGTATCTGCATTTCCATGTTCCAGGTTCAGAAGATCAATTAACTGCTTTTCTTCTTCCCCATTCATGAAATACGCACCGTTTTTTAACATTTCTGCTTTTACTTCTGCAGCGATTAAGCTGTCCACTACCACATACTGTTCTGCCGCAGATACGATTCCATAATCAAAGGTACGGCTTACGATAATATCTTCAACCGCCTGTTTTATATCAGCTGTCCGCTCTATAAATACGGGACCGTTTCCGGTACCTCCGTAAATATAGGGCTTTCCACTTTGTGCTGCCTCACGGTCTAATTCCGGCACTCCGGTATTCACCACCATGGCTGCTGCCGGGTGATGCACTCAAGAAGTCTCCCTGTCACCTTCACCGCCCGCTCATGAGGAGCGATGACGATGGGGTTACCGGACTTTACTGCAATCAGTACGTTATAAATCGCAGTGGAAACCGGGCTTACAGAAGGAGTAAGGGCTACAATGACTCCCACCGGAACACCTACATCCATGGTTTTTAGTAAAGGGTTTTCATTTAAAACGCCCACACATTTCATGTCCTGCAAGTGCTTCGGAAGAAATTCGCAGACAAAGGTGTTCTTGACCAGCTTATCCTTTGCACGTCCGTAGCCTGTTTCTTCTGCGGACATAACGGCCAGCTCTTCTGCCAGCTCCTTTGCTGTTTTCGCAAGACCTTCGACGATCATATCAAGCTTTTCCTGGGGGAAGGTGAGCATGGTCTTACCGGCGTCTCTTGCGCTTTCCATTAAAATCCTTGCCTCCTGTATGGAGAGAAGGTCTTTATCTACAAAATTCATTTCTTTGTTCTCCCTTCAACCGGGATACGTTTTATTCCTGCTCCGGCGCAGCGATTGCATATCTCCTGATGATCTTAATAAGATCCGGATGAGGTCTTGGGATTACAACACAGCTGTAAATCTCAGCGCCCATATCGCTTACTGCTTTCACTCCTGCATCAACTGCAGTCTTGCAGGCTCCTACATCTCCGCGTACCAGAACGGAAATATATCCGGAAGCTACGTTCTCATAACCAACAAGTTCAACATCTGCAGCCTTACACATTGCATCAGCTGCTTCTAATGCGAATACCAAACCAAATGTTTCAATTGAGCCGATGGCTTCATATCTTTCCATATACTGTTTTCCTCTCTTTACGCGTCAATATCATGTACTGATACAATGTCGCCGACTTCTTTGATGGGTCTTGGCATTACATTATGTGCAGTCAATTTACCGATAGCTGCGGCTGCTTCTGCGCCTGCATCGACTGCGGCACGTACAGCTGCCACATCACCCTTTACCATAATGGTTACCAGGGTAGAGCCTACGTTTTCATAGGAAATCAATTCTACATCTGCTGCTTTGAGCATCTTATCTGCTGCTTCAAGAGCTGGAGTTAATCCAAGAGTTTCTACCAGCCCTAACGCTTCATCTCCGTAATATCTCACCTTCGTAAACCTCCTGTAATTTATTTGTGATTGCGGTATTTCTTATCTACGTACTTGTCAACAGTTGATTTGCCTTCATCGTTAATGCTATAACGCATACGCAGATCACCCTTCTCGTCCAAGTCATAGCTTTGTAAACTAACCAGTCCGTTTGCCTCTAAGGACATAACGTGGTCCATATAACGATCCTTTGTAAACTGACGCTCTGATCCGTATTCGGACTTCAAAGCCCCCATAATCTGAGCGATGTCAGCACTTTCTACTCCGTATAAAAAATTTAAAACCGCTGTTCTTGCAGGTAATAACATGTTTTTATTCCCCTTTCCTGAATAAATCCAGTGGATTCATGGTAACCACAATCGCACCTAATACGATTACGATAGAGCCGATTACAATCGTAGGGGTAACTGCCTGTCCCAAGAAAAGGATACAGAAGAAAACGCCCCAGAACGCATATGTTACATTTAAAGACATACCAACTGCACAACCAACTGTGGAGTTGCTCTTATACCAGCAAAGAAAAGATACTGCTGCACTTAAGCCTGCTACTGCCAGCCAGATAACTGGAGTTCCAGCAGTTAAAGTTCCGCCTAAGAGTCCTAATCCTCCAACGATAGGAAGAATTATAAATAAATCAATAAAACCGGAGATGAGCTGACGTAAGTTTACTGCAACATCTGTATCGATCATTGCTCCGCCGTAAGTCGAGAATACACCTTCCAGTGCCCAGCAGATTGCTGCAACGAAGGAGAAAATAATTCCCAGAGTGAAGTTGTCGCTGCCTTCCGGCTTAGCCCAGTTGATAATGATGGCACCAGCCACGCATACAAGCATACCAACCATAACTCTTTTTGTAATTTTCTGTTTTAAGAAGATCCATGCAAAAATAGCACCAAACAAGCTGCATAATGCAGAGATCGGGATTGCATAAGCTCCTGCCATAGCAAGACCAACCAGATACGCACCATTTGCAATAGGTCCTCCCAAAATAGATCCGATTACAATCATTTTTCCAGGGAATGTATTAAGACTTCTGCCCATCTCACGGAGACGGCCGCTTTTTGCATTATAAGCAGTCAGCCAGATTCCTGCGAAAAGGTCATTTAAGCCGGATAATACATATGGTCCTGCTAAAAGACCTGCTGCGCTGGCAAGAGGTTCATAGTAACCGGCTACCAATACAAGAACTGTATAAATTCCGTAGGTAAGTCCGGAAAACGCACCGGTTGTCATTCCAGTTGTCCTGAATTTTTTGTTAATAGCTGCCATTTTCGCATCCGCAGATGCTGATGTCATTCCTTGGTTGCCCATTACTTAATCTCCTTTTTATCCTTTGGAAGAATTGTCTCAACTTCTGCATGAGGACGTGGAATCACATGTACGGATACCAGTTCGCCAACTCTCTGAGCTGCTGCTGCGCCTGCATCAGTCGCTGCTTTCACTGCTCCTACATCACCTCTTACCATAACAGTAACAAGTCCGCCACCTACAAATTCTTTTCCAACAAGTGTTACATTAGCTGCCTTCACCATAGCGTCTGCAGCTTCGATTGAGCCGATTAAACCTTTTGTTTCGATCATTCCTAATGCATCATATTTCATTGTTTAGTCCTCCTTTTTATTGAGCAATTCAAATGGGTCAACGGATACTAAAACAGCTCCGATGATAATGATAATAGAACCGATGATAATGGTGGGGGTTACTGGCTGTTTGATAAACAGGATACAAAACAGCACGCCCCAGAACGCGTAGGTGATGTTTAATGACATTCCCATGGCACAGCCCACAGTGCTGTTTGACTTATACCAGCAAAGGTAGGAGATTGCCGCACAGAGACCGGAAACGATCAGCCATGCAATGGGAGGCAGGGAAAAGAGTGTGCCTTTTAAAAGTCCCATACCGCCTACGATAGGCAGAATTACAATTAAATCTACAATTCCGGATAAAAGCTGGCGAATATTGATTACTACATCTGTGTCAAGCATTGCGCTTCCGTAAGCTGCTAAAACGCCTTCCAGCGCCCAGCCCACTGCTGCTACAAAGGCACAAATAATTCCCAGCGTAAAGTTGCTGCTGCCTTCTGGTCTTACCCAGTTAATAACGATGGCTCCAACAACACAGATCAGCATACCAATACCAACTCTGGGTACGATTTTCTGTTTTAAAAAGATTCGTGCAAATAATGCTCCAAAAAGAATGTACATAGCAGAAATCGGAATTGCATAAGCTCCTGCCATTGCCAGACCCATTAAATATGCACCACTGGCAATTGGTCCTCCAACCAGGGAACCCAGTAGAATGATTTTGCCGGGAAACAGTTTTAAGCTTCTTCCGATCTCACGTATTCTTCCGGTCTTAATGTTATACACAGTAAGCCAGATACCGGCAAATAAGTCATTGAGACCAGATGTTACGTAGGGAGCAGCAAAAATCCCCACTGCCCCGGCAAGTGGTTTGTAGTATCCGGCGATCAGTACAAAGGTGGTGTATAACCCATACATAAGACCGGATATCAAACCGGTTGTAACGCCAATTCGTTTAAATTTCTTTCGCGCTTCCGTCATTTAAGTTTCCTTCCCCATCTGAATAGTGCACAAAATTCAAGTTGCCCTGTTACCTTTTCTTTCTTTCACGTTCAGCTGAAAACGTTTAGAAGATGCACGACGCCTGTTAATGTTACTAATTTTCTACTGGCTGTCTGCATTTTTCTATGCATTTAGTATAGGACTTCCCCCTATGGGGAATGTCAACTGGTTTTTTAATATTTTTCCATCAGTTTAAATGTCAAATTTTTCCTTGATGCTCCACACATAAAAAAGGCTCTCCTGAAATAGAAATTTTTACTCATTTCTACTTCAAAAGAACCTGTAAGATTAACTTCCATATCCAGTGAGACAGCCTTTCATGCTCCCTTACTGCCGGTAAACAGGAACAATGACTTCCGTAACAAACTCGTTCGGATTCCTGGTCGTCCAGTAGTCCACTACATACCGCTCAAAGCTTTCTTTTCCACACTGATATCCACGCTTTGCGGCCCAGCTTACAATCCGCTCATATTCTTCATCAATGGTCTCATGTCTCCCTATATGATAGACGGAAGCAACCATGATTCCTCCATAAGTCTGGCGGTTTAAGCATTCCTTGCATGGGTGAATGGCCTTCTGCATAATCGTTGTTTTATTGCATTTGCCACTCATTTTATCCTCAAAGGAGTTAAACTTGAGGATTACCGGACCTGTTATTTCATTCTCAGCCTTTTCAAGGTGATTGGTCCATTCAATGTTTATGATGGATTCCATGTAATTGTAACCGAAGCTCTGCGTCAGGCTACAGAAGGTGGACTCCGGAAGGAATCTCACAGATACTTCATGTACATTGTTTTGGAGCACCATCTTAGCTTCCTGAATCAGCTCGTACCAATCCTTAACAGCTACAAAGCTATTATGTATCTGCTGCTCCTGAAGGCAGAGCTGATCAATTTTATTGCGAAAATTCTGTTCCAGATAATAGTAGGTATTGCCCTCAACAAGCCCCTGCATCTCTTCCAGCTTAAATCCCATCTGTTTGTAATACTTTACAACAGGAACCGTCATGAGCGTTTCTTTGTTGTAATAGCGGTAGCTGTTTTCCTTGCATATCATATCCGGTGATATGATTCCAATCTTGTCGTAAAAACGCAGAGCCTTTGTTGAAATGTTGCAGATCTTACTCACTTCCCCTATTGAGTACAGTTTCTTTCCTTCCATGTAAACCCCCATAAGCACTGGCATTGTCTATGTGTTCTTTGTTCGATTTACTCATTTCATCATTCGTACTATATACCTATAGACCCAGTATAATCCTTCCCGTATAGGGGAATGTCAATACCCACTTCTGTCTTATTTTTTTCACAAAAAAACCACAGGTTCCTCCTGTCACCGGATTAACCTGTGGTTTATGAGTCTTATTATTTCACTTGCTCTACCATTTGCATTAAATCTTTCTTGGATTTCACTCCTACAGAAGTTGCCGCCAGCTTACCGCCTTTGAAAATTCCTACAGTAGGAATGCTCATAACCTTAAACTGTCCAGCAAGGTCCGGCTCATTATCCACATCAACCTTACCAATCTTTAAACCGGAATGATTCTCAGATGCAATCTCTTCAAGAACTGGTGCAAACATCTTACAGGGACCGCACCAGGTTGCCCAGAAATCCACCAGTACTACATCCTCGGTTTTTAGAACCTCTTCATCAAAATTCTGCTTTGTTAATGTTACGATTGACATATATGATTCCTCCTTCATTCTATCTTATATTTCAGGGAAATTGGTTTATTCCATTAGTCTTATCATTATTTCATGGATTATGCCCTGTATGATCAGGACTTCTGTGTTTATCGATTTCTCTTACTGTTATTATAAAAGTTACAGTTGTATTTGTCAATAGAATTTTGGATTTTATTGCACATCCAACCCCAGTACTTTAACCATTGCCAGGAATTTATCCTTTATTTCTGACAAGTTGACCGTATTTCCCCCATCTGTAGAGAGTTTCTCCTGATCCAGTACTCCTGCCGAAATTCTTCCGCCCTCGTAACTGCCGCTGAGCTTCAGTCTCAGATTTAAGTCCTTCCTGTTGTATATGATATTCAACTCTTTAATCTGAAAAGCCCGTTTTTCTTCATCCGCGTTTCCAAAATATACGGTCGTGTCAAAACTGATTTCACCTTCTGCTCCAGTTATATGACCTGATAAAAGTGCTCCCTGATTTTCCACTTTCTGAAATCCTGCATAGGCAAGATCCGGTATGATAACCTGTGAAATGGAAAGATCTTTGCGTATGGAAAAGAGTATTTCCTGATTTTCACCTTCTGTCCTGCGTTCTTTCAGCAGTTTCGACCAGCTTTTCGGCTCTTTTCCGGGAGCTTCTTCCAAAAGCTCTCCTGTTTCTTTCAAAATGGAGTCAAACTGTTCTGCTGGAACCAGAGCCCGTATGGTAACACCATTTTTGTCTCTTCCGGTAAATTCAACCCGGCTCTTACCCACTACATCTATGACGTGGTCTTCCAGCTGCTTTAAGCTATTTGTCATTTTCTCCTTTTTCTGTGGGATCGGAGATACTCCAATCTGATCTTTCACATCGGTCTGTGTGGTCTTAACCAGTGCGGCGGAGATCTGGGGCACCTGGATCACCACCTGATCGGGATCTGCCCAATACTGTGCTCCCTCCCGTATGGCTCCAAGGAAGTATACATCTATTTTTCCCTGCGCAAATGTATTCTCAAAGTTTCGCTGTTCCGTTACAGAAATACCAAGCCCACCGGGCAGAATCAGTACCGACCTTCCATTTAAATAAGCTTCATCAGCAATCAGCTTGAAGGAATCCTCATACGCACTCCCATCTCCCTTTTCACTTCCCCAAAGCTCCTTTATTATACCCTGTGTCTGGAGAGCCGAGCGAGCCAGATAAAATCTGGCATAATAGATGGGTAGGTAATGCCAGCCAACCGCTGCGAGAACAGTAATAGCCACTGCTATGCCTGCTGCCCAGATAAGTGGCTTTTTCTTTTTTTTACATGATACCGGTCTGGCTGAGTTTTTCTTCAAAAAATTCATTAAGTTCAAGCACCTTCTTCCTTAATACAATTCCCACTAACAGGGAGAGTGGAATATACACCCGCACATTCCTGATGTCAATCCAGTAAGCATTCTCATAAACTCCTCCCACGCATTCCCTCATGGCGTTAATTAAGTGGGTGAATGGGAGCAGGGGATTTACCATCTGAAAGAATTTTGGTGTTACCTGAATCGGGAATGTACCGCCGGACCCAGCCACCTGTATTACCATAAACACAACAACCAGCGCTTTTCCTACGTCTCCAAAAGAAACCGTCATGGAAAATGTAATATTTGTAAATATAATACTTGCAATCACTGCAGCCAGCACAAATTTAGCCGGTTCTAAGCACTGGATTTTCAGCATGTATAGATCGCCCAGCGAAACTACCAGTGCCTGCATTATTCCAAAAAGCATAAACGTCAGGTATCTGCCGAAATATGTTTCGTATAGCTTCATTCCCTCTGCCCGTACTGGATCCACTTTTGTTTTCAATAATGCCACCAGAATCAGACCTCCTACCCATATAGCAAGTATGGTATAGAACGGTGCCATGGCAGAACCATAATTTTCCACAGGGTATATCTTATTCGTTTGCATATCCGTAGGTTTCATCATAAAATCACTGAACCGTTCAGGATCATTCTTCATGATGTCCATTATTTTGTTCAGCTGCTTATTATCTGCAACCTTATTCACGTCGTTAATCATGTCATCAACGCGTTCCTGACTCTTTTGGATTAAATTTAGAGAACTGTCCAAAGCCTCAATCAGACTTTGAGATGCTGTATTGACACTGGTAAGTGTGGTATCAATCTGTCCTACCAGATTTCCAATGCTGCCAAGTGCCCCTGCAGTGGTTCCAAGAGCATTATAAGTTTTATCAAGGCTGTCTTTTAGCGGCACCTCAACTTTCCCTTTATAAAAATTGTTGATATCAGAGATGGTATTATATGCAAGAGAAAGACTGTCCCCTATATCATCTTTCATACTATCCGGTAATTTTCTTGTCTCTTTCACGGTTTTTTCAGCTGCCTGAAGCTTTACTAAAAGATCCTGCTGCTGTTTCACTGCAGCTCCTATATCCTGCTGAATCTGTCCCACATCTGTTATCTTAACCGGAAGTTTGGAGTTGATCTCAACCAGAAGCTTGCCGAAGCTGTTTAACTGAGTGGTCATTGCCGAAGTCAGGCTCTCCATGGCTTTTATGGTGTTGATGGCCGTATCCGCTGATGTATCAGATACATTGCCAAGCACATTAAATGTTTCGTATATCGTTTCTTCTGTCTGGGTAATCTGATTCAGCGTATCGTCCACTCCGCCCGTAACAATATCAGACATTCCTCTTGTGGAATCGACCAGGGTTCTGGCACTTTGAGCTGTATCTTCTCCTGATGTTATCATCTTGCTGACATCGGGCAGAGTACCTTTAACCCCGTCATTTAAGCTGCTTACTGTATGAAGCGTGGCTTTTAGCATACCGATTGTATCCGTAAGCTGATTAAGACTATCCTTGATCTCATTCAGGGAGCTGACCGTATCACCTCTGTCTGTATCTTTCCGGGTGCTCCAGTCATCGGAATATCCGTTCACCAGTTTGCCCATCACTTTGGACGCAGAACTAATAAATGTTTCGTTGATCTGCTGCTGTACACTCTCCACACCCTTTCCGGTGATCTTCGTCGCAACAGCATTCTTTTTTTCATTTACATAATACTGTAAAACCGGACGTTCAATATGGGAAGTCAGTACGCTTGATATCTTTCTGCTGAAGTCCTCTGGCACAATGACTGTAGCATAAAATTTCCCAGACTCCACTCCGTCCATAGCTTCGTCCTTATCCACAAACTGCCAGCCTATTTTATCATTTTTCCTCAGTTCATCGAGGATCATCTCTCCGATGTTAATGGCTGAATCATCAATATCCGAATCAAAAATGCTGTCAATGGAGGCGCCTTCATCCAAATTGACAACCGCCACCTTTAATCCCTTGGTATTTGCATAAGGGTCCCAGCTGGCCGCTATATTAAACCATGCATATAATGCCGGAAGCAACGTTAGTCCCAGGGCAATCAGTATTGCCACCGGGTTGGTAAATATATGCCTTAAGTCTCCCACGAATATTTTTAATATGTTTTTTACATGTTGTATCATGCTTACCTCCCTTGTAATGGACTCTTAAATATAAAGCGAATAGCTATGTATTATAATATTTTATTGCACTATATGCAATATCTTATTCTGTTAAAGAATATTCTGAATTATTATTTACCGGAATGCTGATATTATTAAATAGAACGCTCACGGTCCCATACAAAGAAAAAACGGATTCCCAAAAAGGAAATCCGAGTCTTTTTCTATTATAATGAACCGGCTTCAAAATCAGGCTTCTTCGCCATGTATAATGCAATTGTGTCAATTATTTTTATCTGGTTTCCAGCATTCATCACGGCAGCCCTGATTCCCTCATAAAATCTGCTTTTATGGGGTTCTTTTAACGTTATGTGCTCCACCTGGGTTCCCGCTAAGTAATCTACATATTCATCTGCATTTAGAACTCTTACTTCTTTCCATTCGCGGTAGTTTAAGTCTGTAAATCCATAATTAAGTACGTGTTCGTAGTCCAACTTGCACGTATACTTTGTCTCAACATAAAAATGCTTTCTATATACCTCCTGCATTTGTTCATACAGTTCTTCATTCCCACTTTTATAATCGGAATATGTCATGAACATAGCTAAGATACCGCCGGGTTTTAAAAGATCAAATATTTTGGGAAAACCAATGCTCTCCGGAATCCACTGTATGGTTGCAGCTGAATATACGAGATCAAATTTCCGGGTTTCAAAATTGTGAGTCTCAAAGTCGTCATTCACAATGTGGAAATTATTATAGGAACAAAACTTATTCTTCATGAACTCAGCAAAATTTTCACCCAGTTCGATTGCCAGATAGTCACATCCCGTCTTTAGGAAAGGCTCGGTTGCCTGCCCCGTCCCTGGACCGATTTCCAGAGCTGCTTTGTGGGATCCGAGATCCACACAGGTAATTATCTCGGAATAGAGTTCCTCACAATACCTTGGCCGCCATTTGTCAAATTGTTCCGGGATTGCATCAAACGTTTTTCTGAAATCCATGTCTTCTCCTTTATGGCTTAACTCTACCGCACAGCTCCATTTTTAAAATTATCATACCACTGGCTCATTTCCTCATCACTGTCAATTTTAAGAATTTTAAATATTTCATAGGCAAATTCAACAGCTGCGGTTTCATTGGCAGTCATGATTCCACCATCTACTACCACTTGGGCGGGTATATAGAGATTTTCACCTTTGTATTCTTTTGCGCTCTTGAAATATTCCAAAGAATCTCCTGTATGCTTAACATGATCAAGGAAACCGTGTTTACACAGGAAATAGGTTGCACCGCAAATTGCCGCCACTGGAATATTCTTGCTGATAAGCTGTTTGACAAAACCTTTTATTTCAATATAATCGTTCTCTTCCCAGGAAAGACCTCCTGGCATAATTACCATTGCAAGATTGTCATAATCATTGTAATTCTCAATGGAATAATCAACGCTGGCTCTGATGCCGCCCATCGAGATTTTAGACAGATCATCGATTGCTAAGGTTTTTACCGTATAGTCGGAAAATGAATTAATTACTGCAATCGCATAACTGCCTTCCCAATCGCACCATTGGTGCGTTAATAGAATTAGAACTTCTTTTTTCATAATAACTCCTCCCCCCAGACTTCCTATGCAACCGTAAGCCTGTATTATTATATTATCTAATAAATTAAAAACTTTCAAGGACAAGGTTTCGTATGTGATGGATTTCTCTCATGAAACAGGTCGTTTCTTGAGGATATGTCAAATCCCCCCAGCCTCCTTTACATCAGGCTGAGGGGATTTTATACCTATTTATAAAGCAATCGTCATTCTACCCACGCCCCATCACTACCTACCTTATATCCGTCCGGGGTCGTTGTACTGGTGTACATCGCACCATCATTACCGCAATAATACCACTTTGATTTCCAGCTGATCCAACCAGTAACCATATTTCCTGATTCATTCATAAAATACCATTTATCATTTTTAAATTGCCAACGGCTTCCCGGGCCTTCCAGACCCATCTTGGATTTCCCAAAACTGATTTTTGCAGCCTCTTCGGAGGTTACAGGGATAACATCTGATTTCTTCCACGTTCCCTTAAGTGATGAATCCGTTACAGCACGGACCTGGTAGGAATACTTGCCCTCTTTCGTTATATAGGCAGATACATCATAATTGGGATCTTTTGTAATGAACGACCTTACCAACCCACTGCCGCGGTAAAGTTTTAACTGGTAATTATCTGCTTCACTTACTTTATCCCATCTGACTGTCCCGTTCGTCTTATCCCATTCTAACCCATTCACATTAAGGTCGATCACATTTAGGCTATGGTTGCTGCTATTGTCTTTTAAGGCATCGAATACAATATAAATCTTTATATCTGTTTCATTCATCAGACCTCCAATAACAGTCCCATTTGTGCCATTAATTTTTATGTTTTTTATAGATTGATTGGTAAAAGTATAAGAATCGTCGGCCTTAATCCGAACCACTAGCGTTGGGCGGTCGATATCTCTAAAATCACCATCCGGCTCGTCGATATCATATACTTTATCCAAGTAATACATATCTGAATCAGTTGTAACCACGATGTCTAAATTACCATCTCCGCTAACTGTTCTGTCAGCTGAAGTGATATCCAGGGAAACTTCATTAATTGTACTGGCAGCTGCCATGGACGTAAACGGAAATGCCATAATAAAGAAAGCTGTACCTAAAGTAATCAGAGACTTACTGCTACAAAACATATCATACCCTCCTGTATACATTGATCTTACACTAACAATAAACATCTACATTCGTAAACTATAAATAAAGTCTACGTCTGTAAATGTTTATTGTCAAGTAATTAATTAAATTGTAATAACTCTTAAATTTTGCGCTCCCAAAACCTTATAACTCCAGTTTCCATTTCCACCTTCTACAGAAAGCCGGATTACATCTGCCTCCCGAACTGCCTTGACGTTCATCACAACTCTGCCTTTTAAATCAGTAACTGAAGTTTCACCGATTCCACCATCTTCGAATACAGACAGCCAGAATTCCACTCCGTCACTGAACTCGTAATCTGTCCTGCTGTCACAGCTTCCAACAGGTAAAATACTGTTTTCTCTTACCAAAACCGGAAGACCGTAATAGTCAAAGTTTTCCTTCTTCCAGCTTCCCCCTTCCATTACCCTTTCACTCAGCAAATTCACCCATTTCCCATCGGGTAAATAATATTCCACTTCTCCTGATTCTTTAAAAACCGGAGCCACTAGAAGACTGTCCCCTAACATATACTGTCGGTCAAGAACCTCACATGCCCGGTCCTCTGGAAATTCCATAAACATGGGGCGCAAGACTGGAATTCCATTTTCATGAGCTGCAGTTGCCTGCCTGTATATATAAGGCATTAGTCTGCATTTCAGCTTAACAAATTTCCGGAGTACATCACAGGCCTCCTCGTCAAACAGCCAGGGTACCCGGTAGGAAGAAGATCCATGAAGGCGGCTGTGTGAACTTAAGAGACCAAACTGACACCAGCGTTTGTACACATCAGCTGTTGCCGTGCTCTCAAAACCTCCAATATCATGGCTCCAGAAACCGAACCCGGAACAAGCCAGAGACAAACCGCTTCGAAGCGTCTCTGCCATGGAGGGATAAGACGCAGAGCTGTCTCCTCCCCAATGAACCGGGAACTTCTGGCTGCCTGCCGCGGCAGAACGGGCAAATAAAACTGCCTCGCCCTCTCCCCTCTCCTTTTCAAGCAAATCAAAGACCGCCTTGTTATATAAATATGTATAGTAATTATGCATCCGCACCGGATCAGATCCATCGTGGTATACAATATCTTTTACAGGAATTCTTTCACCGAAATCTGTCTTAAAGCAGTCAACCCCCATAGTAAGAAGGGTCTTTAACTTTTCCTGGTACCAGATAACTGCATCGGGATTGGTAAAATCAACCACACCCATACCTGCCTGCCACATATCAGTCTGCCATACAGAACCATTTCTCTTTTTGATAAAATAGCCATTCTCCATCCCTTCCTTAAACAGAGGGGACTTCTGGGCTATATACGGGTTGATCCACACGCAGATTTTAAGCCCTTTTTCATGGTAACGTTTGAGCATCCCAACTGGATCCGGAAATGTCTTAGCGTCCCATGTAAAATTACACCACTCATATGCCTCCATCCAGAAACAGTCAAAATGAAAAACCTGAAGCGGTATATCGCGCTTTGCCATTCCATCTATAAAACCAGAAGTGGTGTCCTCGTCATAGTCCGTAGTAAACGAAGTCGTCAGCCACAGCCCAAAGGACCAAGCCGGAGGAAGTGACGGTTTTCCGGTTAATTCCGTGTATTTTTTAATGGTGCCTTTGGGTGTGTGGCCATTTATTACATAATAGTCCAGCCGCTCACCCTCTAAAGAAAACTGGATACGCTCCACTTTTTCGCTTGCAATTTCATAAGCTACATCACCCGGATCACTGACCAAAACCCCATACCCCTTATTGGTGATATAAAACGGGATGTTCTTATAAGCGATTTCGCTGGCAGTTCCTCCATCCTCATTCCACATTTCAACAATTTGTCCATTCTTCACAAATGGAGTAAACCTCTCACCCAAGCCATAAATATATTCTCCCACATCAAGAGAAAGCTGTTCCACCATATAGCATTTTCCATTTTCCCCATTTTTCATATAGGCCATATTTTTAAAACCAGTACTGGTAAGCTCCCTGTCTCCATCTAAAAAACGAATTCCCCAGGAATCAGGCCGTTTGTCTACGACGACTTTCGTGTTACCTGTCTGAAAAACAATATCAGCTTCTGATTCAACAATGCTTACTTTGTGATCCCACTGTTCCATTGCGGTAAAAGGTCCAGGGTCCACCGCTCCTTCAAAATGAGAAACGGAGACTTTTACTACATCATCCATGGGACTTGTAATGCGGATTGTCAGCATCCCCAGATTCAGTACGTCTCCTCTGCTTTTTATCTGCTTCCCCGGAGCATAAATAATTAATTCCCCTCCATTTATCCGGCTTCCTCCATATTCAACTGCATAAAGGGGTGTGATTTCTTCTCTTACCTTCCAAAAACCATTGGTGAATTTCATATCTGTTCTCCTTAACTGAATGAATCAGTTTCTAATCCATCAAATTTCTCTGCTTCCAACACGCACTCATCAACTTCTATCCACTGTCTTAATCGGATGTCTGAGACAGAACTTCCCACACAAATCTCATACTCATCCTCCGGCACAACATAGCACTTTAACTCTTCATTGTAATAAGAAAAATCTTTTTCAGTTAAGCAGAATGCCAGTGTTCTTTTTTCTCCAGGCTCTAATGATATTTTATCAAACCCACGCAGTTCCATGGCCGGTCTCTTTATATTTTTCCCCACAGCCCTGACATAAACCTGAACAGTTTCAAGTCCAGCCCGATTTCCGCAATTACTTACGTCCGTCTTTACTAAAAAGCCCTGGCAGGTCTTCTCCACTTTAAGGTTCTCATAAACATACTCCGCATAAGATAATCCATGACCAAAGCAATATCTTACCTTAACATTCTCTGATTCAAAGTAACGGTATCCCACAAATACACCTTCACCGTAAACAACCGTCTCATCTCCCGGAAATTCCCCCAGCTTATGGGCTGGACAATCTTCAAGACACCTTGTTAAGGTAAACGGCAGCTTTCCGGAAGGATTCACATTTCCCAGAAGAACTCTGGCAAGTGCCCGTCCCCCCTCCATTCCATTGTAGCTGGTATAGACAATGGCTTTTGCACGGTCTGCAAAGGCTTCTAACTCCACCGGTGATCCCGCCAGTACAGCAATGACAGCATTTTTATTGACATTTAGCACTGCCGAAATTAGCTCTTCCTGACCGGCAGGGAGTTTCATATCCTTTCGATCCTGCCCTTCCACATCCAATTCATGATTCAGACCAATAAAGACGATCACATCTTCGCATTCCCCAGCCAGAGCAGTGGCCTTTATGAGGCCCTCCGCTCCTACTCCAGGTTCATATTCCACTGCAACGTTACCGCCCGCTTCTATTTTAAGCCCCATCAGAGGGGAAATTTCATACAATGCTTTGATTCCGGCGCTTCCTCCTCCGGGGGCATGAAGTACAGCTGCATTTTCACCAATCACCGCCAGGCGCTTCTTTCCTTCCAGAATTATAGGAAGCCGTTCTTCTTCATTTTTTAAAAGTACCACTGCTTCTTCTGCACAGGAAAGTATGGCCTCCCGATGAGCAGAAGTATTATATACACCTGGAATTCTGTTTTTTCTTTCATCGCCAAGCATGGACAGACGGTTCATTAAAATCAGGATATGCCTGACTTTCTCGTTAATAATTTCCTCATCTACTTCATTTTCCAGCACCTTTTTGCGCAGAGGATCTGCCATAAAGTAATCATCAAAATCATTGGTAACAGACATTTCGATATCAAGCCCGCCTAAGGCGGCTTCTGACGTATTATGAACAGCACCCCAGTCAGAAATCACAACCCCGTCAAAATCCCATTCCTTACGGAGAATCTCCCGAAGAAGGTAGGGATTGTGGCAGCAAAATTCGCCCCGCAGCTTATTATAGGCTCCCATAATGGTCATAGACCTTCCCTCTTTTACTGCTGCTTCAAAGCCTGGCAGATAAATCTCCCGCAGTGCCCGTTCACTGACCTCCACGCTGACCGTGAGGCGGTTTGTTTCCTGATTGTTCACTGCAAAATGTTTCACGCAGGCAGCTGTGTCATTCTCCTGTATTCCCTTTATCAGTGGAACCGCCATCTGGGCAGTGAGGTATGGATCTTCACTCATATATTCAAAATTGCGGCCGCAAAGAGGGGTGCGGATTATATTGATTCCCGGGGCCAGAATTACATCTTTTCCCCTTCCTCTTGCTTCTGATCCCAATACACGCCCCATCTGTTCTGCCTGTCTGCGGCTCCAGGTACATGCAAGAGCCGTATTAGAGGGCAGATAGGAGACAAAATCATCTGTAGTTCCTCTGGGGTTCCAATTATCATCTTCAAGCTCTCTTCTCACTCCCATAGGCCCATCGGACATCCAGAGGGGCAAAATATCCAGCCGCTTTACTCCGCCTGTATGAAAAATCCCCTGTCCATGTATCATCCCCATCTTTTCTTCCAGTGTCAGTTCGTTTACCAGTTCATCAATCTCATGCCTTTCCATGAAAACCTCCTGTTGTTTATCCCTTAACTGAACCGGCGGATACTCCGCCAACAATATACTTCTGGCCCAGTATAAATACGATCAGAACCGGTGCAAGCGTTAAAATAATATCTGCTGCCACCAGGTTCCAAGAATTCTGAAATGCTCCGAAAAAACTGTAGACTGCAAGGGTCATGGGCCATTTTCTTGAATTATTTAAGTAATACAGCGGCATGGTGAAATCGTTCCACACCGTCATAAATTCCAATACGAATACCGTTGACATAATAGGCTTAATTAATGGCACAATCACCCTTATAAACAGCTGCCTGGGACTGCACCCGTCAATGACTGCCGCTTCATCGATTTCTCTGGGAATGGTCGCGATAAATCCAAAGGAGAGAAAAAGACTTAAAGGAATATTAATTGCAGCATATAAAAGAATAATTCCAATCCGGGTATTTACCAGATGCAGAACCTGGAGAACCTTCATCAGCGCCACATTATTAATAGGCACTGCAATACCTGAAATAATAAAATAGTACAAAAAGCGGTTAATCCCTTTTTGATTCCTGGAGATCACAAAAGCAGCAGCGGACACCAGAATGACTATAATCACAACGCTGCAGGAGGCATACAGAATTCCGTTTAGAAAAGAAGAAAACAACTTCCCCTTCTCCACTACCGTAATATAATTTTCAACCACCCATTTTTTTGGAAGAGAAAGAGTCATCCGGTTGGCTTCCGTAGAGGTCTTAAAGGAATTGATAAATAGAACCGCCAGCGGAAGCAATACAATCAGGCTGAGCAGAAGTGAAAATATATTTCCGACTATGGTAACAATACTCTTCTTCATCAGACTTCCACCTCCTTGTTTTCCATGGACCAGATGATGAAATACAAAAGTGATAGAACTACAAAGAATAGTATACTGGAAAGAGTGGTACCCATAGCCAGATTGCCTTTGGAAAACTCCTTATATACTGCCGTATTAATCACTCCAGTTGCATTACCCGGCCCGCCGTTTGTCAGGGAATAGATCATGTCAAAAACGCGCAGACCGTAAGTCACATTTAAAACGGTTACATTTACAAGAACCGGCTTTAAAAGCGGCAGGGTGATACAGGTAAACTTCTTATAAAAACTGGCTCCGTCAATACTGGCGGCTTCGTAGTACTCGGGGGCTACAGAAAGTAGCCCCGCAATTACTATCACCATGATATATCCCATACCCTTCCAGGTATCAACTAAGATTACAGTTGGAAAAACAAGTTTTAAATCAGTCAGCCAGTTCTTTGCCAGCCCTCCAAACCCAATGCCTCTTAAGAAATTATTTAAAAAGCCGGTGGTTGGATGAAGCATGCTGCGGAAAATCAGACCTACCACAAGATAGGACATGACCTGGGGTGAAAATATGATCATACGGTGGAGGTTTTTTCCCTTAATGAAAGTCTGGGTTAATAACAGGCCCAGTGCCAGCCCCACAACAGTTTTTAGTACCGTTGTTGCAACCGTGAACCAAAGGGTATTAATTACGTATTTCATATATTCCGAATTACCCTGAAAAATCGTCTTATAATTTGTCAGTCCCACAAAATGTATCTCATCGCTGAAATTATTCCAGTCTGTAAAGGAATAAGCAATTCCAAGCACTCCCGGAAGGAAACACAGGAGAAAGAAGAGAATGGCTGCGCCGGCAGCATAATACCACGGGTATATTTTTTTTCTGTTCATTTGCACTGTTCCTTTATTTTACCCAACCCGGATCTTTTTGGAGAGTTGCCTGCTCCGTACGCCGTTTCATAATCGAGTTGAGCACATCCTTGGGTGTCATTGCGCCGGTATACATGGACTCTAAATCCTTTCCTACATCCATCCACTGGCTGTCTATGTAATTCACTGAGGTCTGAACCACGTTAGCCTTTTTTAAGGAATCCAAAAACTTCTGATCCTCTTCAGAATACTTGCTCTTAATCTCAGACCAGCACAGATTGCTTAATTCCGGCTGTCCATCAAGACGCTTCTGTAAGTTTTCCGGTTTTGAAAGAAATTCAAAAAACTGCTTTGCTTCCTCTACATATTTGCTGTCCTTGTTAATAAAATATGCATTGCTTGCAGGATTCACTCCAACGATCTGATTATCTCCCCATGGCATTACGAAAGCACCTAATTTCTCAGTAGCCTTAAAATCAGGATAATCCGCGTCAATCTCTCCCCGGTAGCCCAATTCCGCAATTGTCATGGCACATCTGCCAGATGCCATTGCCTCTTTTCCGTTTTCCCATGCATTGCTTAAATAATCATCTCCAAAATATCCCGCTCTTGCACATTCATCTAACTGACCGATAATGGTAGAGAGTGCAGGAATCTGATCTAAATCAATTTTGTTGTCATTTAATTTTTGATAGATATCCGGATCCTGCGCCAGCCACAATCCGCCTGTTTCAAACAATGGTAACACCTGATGCCAGCCATTGGTGGTAGCCTCATAAATTGGCGTGGTGCCTGAATCCTTAATCTTCTGGCAGACATTTTTAAACTCCGCATAGGTGGTAGGAACAGTCAGACCCAGCTTATTGAAAATGTCTTTGTTATAGAGGTAAAAATACATCTTCGCGCCTGGGAAGGTAATTCCATATACCTTACCGTCAGCAGAAACTGCCGACTTGGCACTTGCATCCAGCCGGTTTACCCAGTCCTGGTCTGTCAGTTCTGCACAGTATTTATCCATGTGAATACTGGAGACAAGACTGATTGGTGTATCCGCGCATATAATATCCGGTGCTTCTCCTGATTCAAGCTTTACCTTGATTAAATCTCTCCACTGCGCATCCGGGGATATCTGAAAATCGATCTTAATTCCGGTCTCTCCTTCGAACTCTTTTGCAAGTTCCTGAACAATACCAGAAGTCGGAAGTCCGCTTTGATGACTACCAAACGTCAGCGTAACATTCTTTTTCGCACCACTGTTGTCAGCACTTTTTTCATTGCTGCCCCCTGTATTGCAGCCCGCTGTCATTCCTGCTGCCAGTATCACCGCCAAAGTCAGACTGATTAATTTTTTTCCGCTTTTTCTCATGACCTTCTCCTTTACTCTCCTCACCAAGACTTGTTATTTGTTCCAGAAATACGATTAAAAGAAACAATGCTTTGTTATAATTTTATAATATCACAAGGGGAAGAGAGGCAAAATAGACAATTCCAAACTGTCATTTGCATTTTTTTGAACTACATTGTATAATATCGTTCAAGAAGGGAGGTGCTTTTCTATTAAAAATTCAGGAAAACAATATTCCCAAAAATGGTATCTCTTTATTATATATGGTCTTCTCATCCTGGTACTGCTGGTTATTTTCTTTGTTTTTACTTATAGCCATTACCGCAAAAATGCCTTAAAGGATGCCTCTAAGGATCTGGAAAACATGTGTGCGTCAGTAGAAAGTTCCGTAAGAACCCAGCTTGACAACCTCTCGTCGATATCCATGAATATCGTATATTCCAATGCGATTAAAATGAATTTCAGGGAATTCTCCACTTCATACCAGAAATACGCAGCAGCGCCCACAGATCAGGCCACCTCCCGGGAAAAGGCAATGGCAATACACGATATCGTCACAGCCATGATCGGAGCATATCAGAGTGCCTCTGGAATCAACTTATATACCATGGATGGCTCCTGTGTTGAGGCCGGTTACTGGCTTAGAACCACCTCCGTAGATTTGGAGCGCTTGCCCTGGTACTCCCAGACTCTTGCATTAAACGGACACAAATACATAACTTCGCCAGTGGTAAACAAAGAGCTGCCTGCAAAAGGTGAGAATCAAAAATCTCAAAAATTCATCTCCCTGGTACGCCTTTTTCTGGACTCAGACGGCAAACCGGAGGGGATTGTTGAAGTTGTGCAAGATTGTGACAGGATTTTTTCCCTTTCCTCCCAGCTTGAGCATCAGAACCCGGACAGCCATGTATTTATCTACAATTCCAGGCAGGAGCTTGTATATCCCTACGTTTCCGACTCTTCCTACCCAGACTATTATTCCATGATAACTCAGGCTTCCAAACCGGAAAGTCAGGCAGGAGTCATAAATACGGGAAGCAGCGGAAAATATCTTTATTCCTACCAAAACGTCGAAGGCTACGACTGGACGGTCATCCTGGTCAGACCTCAATCCGCTTTTTATAAATCACTTTCCCTTTTCCGCTCAACGTTTTTCCTGATTGGAGCATTATCCATCCTTGTGACCCTCTTCCTATGTTTTTTTATCTCCAAGCGTCTGACTGTTCCCCTCGAAAAGCTGACGGCAGCCACAGGAAAAATTACCATCAGCCGCGTCCTTGATGAAAAAAAGGTTAATTTGACCTCCGCTGACAGCAGTATAAAAGAACTTTCTCTGCTCTGTGAATCCATCCGCAGCATGTATGAAAAACTGCGTTCCACCTCACAGGAAGTCTTATTATCAAAATCCGAAGAAACCCGCGCCAAATTTCAGGCAGCCCAGTCACTGATAAACCCCCATTTTCTCTATAATTGCCTGACAAATATTTCTGTTATGGCGGAGGAAAATATGAATGAGGACATCATACGAATGTGTCGTTACCTGTGTGATTATTTCCGCTATATTTCATCCTCCAGGGAGATGATTGTCCCACTGAAAGAAGAAATCTTCTATACGGAATGTTACTTAAATTGTATGCAGATGCGTTTTAACGAAGGCTTTACTTATACCATGGACATCGAAGAAGGCACAGAGCAATTCTATATCCCAAAACTTATTATTCAGCCAATTGTGGAGAATGCCTTCAAGTACGGATTTCAGATATCTCCGCCATGGCGGCTGTCCATTACATCTTATACGGATAATAAACGGTGGTATCTAAAGGTGGAGGATAACGGAGGACTCTTAAGTGAAGAAAAAAAAGAAGAATTGTTAAAACTCTATGAGAACCTGGATATGGATAAAGAATGGAATTCATTACAAATCGGCAATATGGGACTTAAAAATGTCTGCCTGCGTCTAAGACTTCTCTATGGAACTGAAGCAGTTTTTCAGATTGACTGCTTCAGCCCCTCCAGAACCAGTTTTATAGTGGGCGGCCCGATCTATCAGTCAAGGGAGGAATATTATGAGCACCATCCAGAGCTATAGTTATCTTGCAGCGGAAGACGAAAGCCTCATTCGAAAGAACCTGATCAAGAAAATAACTTCCTTAAATTTACCTCTTAAGCTGGCCGGTGAAGCCGCCAATGGACTGGAAGCCATCGAATTAACAGAAGCAAACTGTCCCGATCTGATTATTACCGATATCCGCATGCCCCAGTGTGACGGAATTGAACTGGCGAGCTATGTGAAGAAAAATCATCCCAGCGTCAAGGTTATTATTATAAGCGGATATAATGATTTTTCCTACGCCCAGTCCGCCATCCGCTATGGAGTCGTGGATTATTTATTAAAGCCGGTTACTGCAGAAAACCTTTTGGAGTCACTTCAAAAGCTTCTGATTACCATGAAATCTGAAACGAGCGCTCTGGAATCTTACTGCACCGTGAATGAAAGGCTGAGCCAGGAATCGATTTGCGGACTGATGGAAAAATATCTTCAGGAGAATTATAAGCAGGAAGTCTTTTTTCAGGAAATGAGTGAAAAATTTGGATTTACACCAGAATACCTTGGGAAGATATTTAAGAAGAGAACCGGAGAAACGCCTTCCAAGTACCTGGCCAGACTGCGAATCAATGAAGCAAAAAGACTGCTGCTTCATAATCCGGATATGGAAGTCCAGAAGGTGGGGGAACTATCCGGTTATCCGGACAGTGCTTATTTCAGCAGGGTCTTTAAATCCTGTGTGGGTATTCAGCCCAGTGAATACCGGAATAAGACTTGTTAGAATGACTATGTTTCATGATCGTATTGTACTAACCATTTGCTGAACACATCCATAACTCTGTGAACCAGAATCAAATTAGCCACCATAAACACAGTAGATAAAACAGAGTACAAGATAACCTCATTTAATGGAAACAGTTTCACTGCCTGACTAATTATGTAAATACAGATAGGCAGACAAATGATGCTTGTAATAATAGCTGGAACATATTTTCTTAACACCAGCGCCTGAAAACAGTGGATTACCAAATGCAAAATAAAGGCAATAAACAACCCTGTCCACAGGATATACCAATTGGTCACATAAGAAACAACTGTAATGATACTGACCAGTATAAATTCCTCTGCCACGCCAAGCGCAAAGGCAGAGGTTGTTATTTGATCAAAATGAGGGTATAACTTTCTAAGGATCGGAAACAGCCATACCATTGCCTTTATATCATTCATTTTTACATCTCCTAAAGTTTCATTTGGAGTTAAACACAGACCTTTTTTATAGGGTGCCGTATGACTGTCTTCCATTTTGATGGCTGTACTTTACGGGTATCTGAAAGATAAATTTCATGATGAAGACGAATATCTGTCATATCATTTAGATACCCATTTTCAGCCAGATACTCATCCATAATGGCAACAGTAGCAGGTTCGTCATTAAAAGGACCTATGTGCATGATTTGTACGCAGAGTCTTTCGTCAATCGTTAGGAATTCCGCTGACGAACAATCCATTTTTTTCTTTTTACCCGCTTCTGCCACTGCCCAGTCAAAATCCTCTTTTGTCACAAAGTCCGGCAACCGTATCACTGAAATCCAATTAAACGTATCCTTATTTGCATAGTCCACTCCCGCAATATCCTCCTGCCACCAGAAACCTTCCAGGGGAGGAACTACATACTCAAAAAAACCTTCTATTTTATGTGATCCCTTATAACTCATTTTGATGGTATAAGCTACTGCATATAAAATCCCCAGTGCATTCTGATATGCTCCGCCTTCCTGATTCGGGTCCCCTTTTCCTCTTACCGCGATATAATTGGTAACTGGAACCATTACTAACTCTGGTTTATTTTTGGGCATATAAAATTCTTTATACTCTTTCTTAAAATCAAAAGCCATTTTTTTACCTCCGCTTCTCAATTGTTGTCAAGATTTAGTCTAAACCCTCCTATCGTGTGAGAGTCAAGAACTTATTTAAAAAGGATCTTAAATGGAAAGCAGTGATTCCTTTGTAAATTTCCCAACCTATGCAGTTAGCCTTCAATTAGTTTTAAAACCTGCTCCATACTGGTAACTTGAGCATAGCGGTTGTTCCATATTTTATTTTCATAATATTCAGCTAAATCTTTCCCACTTGCAAATGCATTGTCAAATGTAGTCGTGGTTGACTGCGGTATGGTAACGCCATATTCGTATTCAAAAGCCACTTTACAGGTAACATCCAAACAGTATTCCGTCTGCATCCCACATAAAATGATGTTTTTTATCCCCATCTCCTGAAGATATTCATGCAGCCCGGTTTTTCTAAATGCACTGTTATACTGTTTCTCAAATATTTTTTCATCTGGTGTCGGAGCTATTTCTTTGTATATCGTCCAGCCAATGCTGCCATGCTCCAGTTCATCACCCACCCCACCATCATGTTGAATGTAAATAACGGGGAGGCTTTTTTTCCTACAGGAATCCAATAATGTCTTTATATTTTCTATTACTGTCACCCTGTCGTAAGGTTCTGCTTCTACTAAAGCCGTCTGCATGTCCACAATAATTAATGCATCATAGTTCATGATAAATTTTCCTATTATCTTTCCTATATTTTTTAGGTGTCAATTTAAAAAAAAGCGATTTTCATTTAATATATCAGTCTTGATTTTTATAATCTTGGCTGTGCATATCCCATACGGCATAAGGACCAATTTAATGTAGTTGATTTGATTTGATCAGATATCTCCCATAAATTCTTTATGATCCGAAGTTCCACATTTCTTTTTGATAAAGCCTCAAACAAATCATTTATAACATATTTTTCAATAGGTTTTTGAACCTTTCTGGAAATATAATACCCTGCAATTTCATCCTGTACTTCAAAGTCTTTTGGATCAAATTCATAAAGATATAAATGCGTATTTTTTATAGTTTGAAACCACTTACTTTCAATAATAACAACATGCTGAATTTCAGGTGAGGTAAAAAATACCGCCTTGTCATGCTCCGAAGTATGTTCACCTATGTGGTAAGTTACTCTCGGGCAATCTCTTGGAGTCAAAAAATTAGGTAAATGCTTTTCATCTATTGCCCACACTAATCCAACACCTTTATCTAAGTCCTCTCTTTTTGGAATTCTGGGATTAAAAATATCAATATTACCTTCCTCGCTTACATGGAACAGCCGCATACCAGACGCACCCTTTCGCAGATAATCTTCACAGTAAATCGTAATTCCATTTCTAATATCTTAAGGCTGTACTTGCTAAAATGCAACCTGCAAAATAAAAAGCTCAGTATTACAAGGCTTTTTAAACGTGATGAACGAATTTCTCAGGTAATCTTGCTACCCTCCCTTGCATATAATTTAATATGGATGTATTCTTCCAAATCTGTAAATTATACTGGTTATCTGAGTATTACGGGAATTGTGGATACAGAAATTGAATACAGATATTTTATTTAAAGCCTGAATTTCAACACCAGGTGTGAATGTAATTGGAACAACATTAAAATTGATTATTAATATAGGAGATGTTGCAGAAATGAACCATATAGTAAATGAGAATTATAAAATTTATTTAATCACCATGGATAAAAGTGATCAATTTTGGAAATTTATGGATAATGGTGCCAGAGAAATGGCTTCAATGTTAGGTATTACATATGTATGGGATGCCCCAATAACGAGAGATGTAAATGAACAAATTGAAATATTTAATAATGCGGTAGCCACTAGGCCAGATGCAATCATGTTAGCGGCGAGTGATCCTATACAGATTTCAGAAGCAGTTGCACAAGCAAAAGCAATGGGTGTAAAAATCATTTATGTTGATGCACCAGCGTTTGAAGAAGCAGTCGTAACCTTAGCTACAGATAATTATACAGCTGGTAAGTTAGCTGGAGAGAATATGTTTTACGAATTAGAGGATGTTGGTGTCACAAATGGCTCAATAGGAATCATTGGGGTAACTCCCGAAAACAGAACGACTGTAAATCGGGAAATGGGATTTCGCGATTATTTAAAATCGTTTAGCAGATATCAAATATTAGAAACAATTTATACAAATGGTGACCCAGAGTTAGCAAAACAAGCAACGGAAAAATATATAAAAGACAATCCTGATCTTATTGGTATTTTTTCAACGAATGAAGGTTCTACGTTAGGGTTGGGGAACGCTTTGAGAGAAAATGATAAAAATATTATCGGTATTGGATTTGATATCACAGAGACTATTGAGGAAATGATAAGAGATAATACGATAAAAGCTGTAATGGTACAAAACCCATTTACAATGGGCTATTTGGGTATGGCTGAGGCAGTTGCTGCATTAAGGGGACTTGATACAGGTTCACAATTTATTAATACTGGAGTAACTGTAGTTAATAGACATACACCAGGTCTAATATTACCATAATTAATTCTCTTTTTTATTATTCTTTAGCATCATAAATTAGCTGATTGTCCAAACCCAAATCTCCTCCTTTCTATAATCATATACCTTCCTTATATAAAAAAAGAGGATTCCCGAAGACCGGAAACCCTTATAAACACTGGCTTTTCTTAAAAGCGCGAGACGGGACTCGAACCCGCGACCCCGACCTTGGCAAGGTCGTACTCCACCAACTGAGCCACTCGCGCATGAAATATTAATTTCACAACACAGGCATTATATCATATACAGTGTAAATTTGCAATATATTTCTTGATTTTTTTACAACAGAAATAATATCAAACATAGATACATTTCAAAAAATCTGGAAACTTTCTCCAATCCAGTTTCTTAACCGAAAGCTGGAAATATCACCCATTACCCCTTATTATTTTCCTTGTTTTGTTTATTTTTAAGTGTCATCCTTTTATATTCTTAATCTATTGCTTAATATAACCAATTATTCTGATTTTTCATTGACACCATACTAATGGTTCCGTATAATGCAAGAAATTGGTCATCTGACCAAAAGGGAGGGATGATATGGGGCAAATTTTATCAATAGAAGAAAAACCCTGCAGCACTTCAACAGAAGACAGAATTCTGGATGCAGCCCTTACCATTATTCAGGAAAAAACCATCAGCGGCTTAAGAATCCGGCAGGTGGCAGAAAAAGCAAATTTGTTTCAGTCCAACATTCATTATTACTACAACAGTAAGAAAGAGCTTCTCCTTGCTGTTCAGAAAAAAGTCTTAAACCGTTACCGCGAAATCCGCCAGCAATCCATTAACCAGTCAGGAATTGGTCCGGAAGCGACTCTTGAAGATCGTCTGGACATTTTTATAAAACAAAAAATTTACACAATATTAATAGAAGATAAATACGATGTGGCTGAGTTGGATTTTTGGAATCAGTCCCGCCTGGATCCAGACATGCATCAGGAATTCTGCCTCTCCTATCGAAATTGGAGAACGGAAATACGGGAAATCGCAGAAGTATTTGCACCGGACATGCCTTCTGCAAAGCAGAATCTGATTGCCGGAATTGGGGTCTCTTTAATGGAGGGCGCCACGGTTCAGTTTCTGGTCGACAGAGAGGCATTTGATTTAGATTCTTATTTTGCTTATTGCAAATCAATCCTGATCAGAGAGATCAGAGGCTAGGAGGAACCAATGAAGGAATTGCTGAGAATGGAGCAGATTACCAAGCAATTTGGAAATGTATATGCCAACCGCAATATCAATCTCTCTGTAAAGGAGGGAGAAGTACATACTCTGCTGGGAGAAAACGGTGCAGGAAAAAGCACCCTGATGAATATTCTTATCGGCTTATACCAACCCACAGCTGGAACCATTTACCTCCACGGAGAGAAAGTGAAAATTGATTCCCCAAAAGCCGCAGTGAAAATGGGCGTCGGCATGGTTCACCAGCATTTCATGCTAGTCGAGGCCATGACTGTATTGGAAAACATCATTCTTGGAAGCCGGAAGGATTCCTCTGTCTTTATAAAAAAGGATCAGGTTAGAAAAGAAATCCTGGCACTTTCAGAAAAATATGGTCTTGACGTGGAACTGGACAAGCAGATTACCGAAATCTCTGTAGGTGCCCAGCAAAGAGTGGAAATCCTAAAGGCATTGTACCGGGGAGCGGAACTTCTTATTCTTGATGAACCCACGGCTGCACTCACCGACATTGAAGCAGAAGGGCTTTTTGCCATTATCCGCAAACTGACCGGAGAACAAAAATCTGTAATCTTTATTTCTCACAAGATGAGGGAGGTTCTTTCCATCAGTGACCGGATCACTATTTTGCGGGCAGGCGAGACCGTCACCACATTAAATAAAGAGGATACCGACGGCACCCAATTGGCTAATCTAATGATCGGAAGGGAAATGGTACCCAGTAATTATAAAAAAGTCACCGCTACTGGAGATGAGGTTTTAAGTTTTCAAAATATCAGCTATCAAAAACAGCATAAGCACAGCGGCTTAAATGAAGTAAGCCTGACCGTTCGAAAGGGAGAAATCCTTGGCATTGCAGGAGTGGACGGAAACGGCCAGTCACAGCTGGCACAACTGGCTGCAGGAATTATCGCTCCTGAGGAGGGAACTGTTTTGTTAAAAACTTCCCGTGTCTCCCGTTTTGCGCCAAACGGTTTTATCCTCTCCCATGTTTCTCATGTCCCGGAAGACCGCAATAAGATGGGGCTTATCGGCAATATGACAGTCAGGGAAAATCTGATTTTAAAAGCGACCGAAGAGGCCCGTTTCTCCTATGGACACGGAGCTCTCTTAAAGAATAAAGCCATTACAAAGTTTGCCCTGGAAATGCAAAGCAAAAATGATATCCGCTGCGCTTCCATCGAGCAGGAGGTGCGTAACTTATCCGGAGGCAATCAGCAGAAAGTTATACTTGCCAGAGAGATGGAAAATGACCCGGAACTGTTAATCGCAGTTCATCCCACCAGAGGCTTAGATATCGGAGCCGCCCGTTATGTTCACGACACCATGGTCGCTGCCAGGGATCAGGGCTGTGCAATTCTCTTAATCAGTGCAGATTTTGATGAAATACTTAATTTATCTGACCGGATTCTGGTTATGTTCGAGGGACAGGTCATGGGAACTTACTCAGGAATTAACCCGCCCATTGAACAGATCTCACTTGCAATGGCAGGAAAGGGGAATTAGGACATGAAGCAGAAAGAAAATTTAATGAAGGTCATTGTGCCCGTGTTATCCATTCTGGTGGCATTTATCATCGGAGGAATCATTATTATCTGCCTGGGTAAAAACCCCTTTCAGGCATATGGATTTCTGTTTTCCGGTGCATTTGGAAGCAGCAGAAAAATCGCTCAGACCCTTGTGATTGCCTGTCCTTTGATATTTACCGGACTGACTGCCGCTTTTTCTTATAAATGCGGTGTTTTTAACCTTGGCGGGGAAGGCCAGTTTGTTATGGGCGCCGTCGCCAGCATCTTTTTTGTTACAAAGTCAGGTATCGGAGGAATTGCAGGAATACTTCTCAGCCTTCTCGTTGGTGCGGCTGCCGGAGCAGTATGGGGAGCGATTCCAGGAATACTAAAGATTACAAGAGGCTTAAATGAAATGATCGTCAGCATCATGCTGAATTATGTGGCAACTCTTTTTATGGGATACGTTTATACCACCCTTTTGCGTGACGGAAGTGTACCCCAGACCTTTGCTATACCTGACAGCACCAAACTGTCAGTTATATCAAAAAGCTTTCCGGTTCACTGGGGTGTATGGATTGCTTTGTTTCTTGCCTTTGCAGGGTACTATTTTCTTTATTATACCTCAAAAGGATTTAAACTGAGGGCAGTTGGTCTAAATTCTACCGCAGCATTTTTCAATGGTTTTCCTGTAAACCGGTATGTCCTCTTTTCCTTCATTGCCTCCGGAGCAGTAGCCGGACTTGGCGGAAGCGTGGAACTTCACGGCAAACAGTTAAGACTGATGGGCGGGTTTGGTCAGGGCTTCGGCTTTGACGGGGTGGCAATCGCTTTGATTGCCCAGCTGAATCCAATCGGTACTGCTGCTGTAGCATTTATCTTTGCCGTGCTGAGAAAAGGAGCCAGCACCCTGCAAACCGGGATGCAGATTCCTACCGCAGTGGTTGATATCATTCAGGCACTGGTAATTATATTTGCGGTGGCTGGCACAGCACTTTTAAAACTCCCAGCGATCAGACAGTACATAAACAGCCATATGGGGAAAAAGGAGGTTACCAACTGATGGATGCATTTTTCAACATAAATTTTCTCACAGAACTGCTGCTTTCAACCATTCGAATGGCTACTCCTATCCTGTTTGTCGCACTGGCTGAAACCTACTCCGAACGGGCCGGCTTAGTCAATATCGGTCTTGACGGAATCATGTCCTTTGGCGCATTAATTGGATTTTTAATCGGATATAAAACCGGAAGCCCCACAGTTGGTATCCTTGCAGGTGCTCTCTCTGGCATTGCCATTAATATGGTTTATGCATTCTGCACCATCCATTTGTGTGCTCCCCAGATTGTTTACGGCATGGCAATCAATATTTTTGCACCGGCACTGGCCTCCTTTATCTACCGCCTTTCCTTTTCCGATACCTCGACACTCATACAGGGCGTATCCATGAAGGCACTGCCTATTCCGGTTCTGAGCAGCATTCCGGTACTTGGACCTTTGTTTTTCAACCATATCCCTCTGGTGTATTTCGCTTATCTGCTGGTACCTGCCACTGCAGTTTTCTTTAACAGAACAAAAGCAGGTCTTAATTTTAAAGCCGTAGGCGAATTTCCAAAAGCAGCAGAAACACTGGGAATCAATGTAATATTTCAAAAATACCTTGCCTGCATCATCTGCGGAGCACTCGCCGGTGTGGGTGGCGCGTATTTAACGATCTGCTACACCAGCACCTACTCTGAGGGGATCGTGGCAGGCCGCGGTTTTATCGCCCTCTCAGCTGTTATATTCGGACGCTGGATGCCTTCTGGCGTGTTGTTAGCCTGCCTGCTATTTGGATTCTGTGATGCACTGCAGATCCGGCTTCAGCTATTAAGTCCATCTACGCCCTACCAGCTTCTCCAGATGATTCCTTATCTGTGCACCCTGTTTGTTCTTGCGTTTTTCGGAATTCGAAAAAGCGGTCCAAAAGCCAACGGACAACCTTATTATAGGGAAGAACGCTAATGATAATTCCAGGACAGTCCTGCGATTATATATTTTTTCAAACATAAAAAGGAGGATTTATTATGAAGAAGACTATGAAAACAGCATCTCTTATTATGGCTGCAGTCCTTACCGCCATGAGTCTGGCTGCATGCGGCGGCACAGCTGCACCAACAAAAGCAGAAACCTCTGCAGCAGAAACTTCCGCAACCGAGGCTGCAAAAGCAGAAACCACAAAAGCAGCGGAGACAAAGGCTGCTGAAACCACAAAAGCTTCAGGCTATAAAGTGGCTATGGTTCTTGACTCTTCTGTTTCTGACGGAGGCTGGGGCGCGAGCTGCTATCAGGCTATGGTAAATGCAGCAAAGGACAGTGGCTGGGAAACGGTGTACACTGACAATGTAGCAACTGCTGATTTTACCACTGTTATGACAGATTATGCAGAGCTTGGATATAACCTGATCTTCGCTCCCGGCAATCAGTATACAGATGCAGTGAAGCAGGTGGCTGAGGAATATCCAGATATCAAGTTTGCTCTGTTAAACGGTACCGTTGAAACTAAAAACATTACTTCCATTCTTCCTGATGCAAAGCAGATCGGTTATATGGCAGGTGCTCTTGCAGGTCTCATGAGCAAGACAAACAACATTGGATTTATTGGCGGTATGGAGCTGGATACTACAAAAGCAAAGCTGGAATGTTATGAAAAAGCTGCAAAAAAAGTAAATCCTGATATTAAAGTTTCTTCCGCTTATGCCGGCTCTTTCAGTGATACTGCCAAAGGTAAGGAGATTGCTTCCTCCATGGTTTCCACCTATGATGTTGACGTAATGTTTGGTGATGCCTCCGCAGTTGATACCGGAGCACGTGAGGCTCTGGCTGGCTCAGAAGGCAGATACGATATCGGACAGCCTGGAGATCTGGGTTCTGTGGATAACAAGATTATCATCTGCTCTGTTGTAACTGACAACGCAGCTCTACTAAAAGCATGTATGAAGGATGTGGAAGCAGATACATTCGGTGGCAAGACCATCTACGGTGATTTAAGTAACGGATGCTTAAGCATCGGAACATTTTCAAATGCAGTTCCTCAGGATATTCAGAAACAGTACAAAGAAATAGTTGATCAAATAAAGGCTGAAACCTATATTCAGTAATTAAAAATCCCCGTGAAAGGGAGTATGAGAATACTTCTTTCACGGGGATTTTTCTTGTCTTTTTAAATCAAAATCTTTCTTACGATACATAATTAACAGAATTGGGGAATCCTGATGATAGGTTAACAGATACTATTTTGTCAGTGTAAAGGATTCAAAAAACGTATCAATTTCCGGTGTTCGTTCTCCTGATTCAGACACGGCCTGGAGCTGATAAATACGATCTTCGGAAATAAATACTCTGTGATAGATTGTGATGGTATCAGATTGCATGGGAGCACTATATTTTAATTCTTTTCCCGGGTATTCTCCCAGGGTAATATCTTTGCTGTCTTCAATGGTATAGGGAATGTTGGAAACTGCGCCCTCCAGCATAGTTGCCGGATCTGTCGCACTGCCCTCTGGTATATCATTGTACATTACATTATAAAGAGCATTTTCCTCCTCAAGTATATAGGAATACAGATCAGTTGAAGTTCCTCCAGAAGAAACTGACTGTTTCATCTCTTTGGGTGTTCCCGGATAGCTGGCTGTGAACACTCCGTTTGGATCTTCAAAAACTGTGAAAGCGCTTGCTTCTGCACTTGCTTCCGATGCTTTGCTCTCCTGCGTTGTTTCCTGTGATTGTGCAACGGTTGTGTCTGTTACGACTGCTTCTGCCTTTTTACTGCAGCCTGCGAGTGCTGCGATCAATAAACAGGCCAGTAAGATAGAATAAATTCTCTTTTTCATAATTTCTCCTCGTCAATTGGTATTGGCAATTCCCCTGCTTTTATATGTAAAATCGAAAGCAGTACGATTATAGCATAAAAGGCAAATGGTGACAACATTCTATTTTTTTAATTATTAATTAATATTTTGTAACGGTATTATTTTCCTGCCGAGGCCCATGATTTTTTCATAAGGGTTTACCAAACAAGGAAATTCATGATATAATATAGGAAGAAATATGCCGTTTATGTACGGCAGAACGGAGTTTTACATGTCACTCATACCGTTTCAAAAATTATCACCCAGAAGGCACACCGAGGATGCCAGGCAGTATGCATACCGGATCATACGGCACTTCATTTTAAACCTGCATCTTCCTCCTGGAAGAAAGATGAATGAAGTAGAACTGGCAGATGCTCTAAACATCAGCCGGACTCCTGTCCACGATACTTTGTACAAGCTTTCCCGGAAGAATCTGATCGATATTATTCCTCAGAAAGGTGCCTTTGTTTCAAAGATAGATAACGGCAGGATCGAACAAACCTTATGGATTCATAAACAGCTGGGAACGGCTATGATCCAGAATATTTTTATACGGAATGTAAAGCGTCCCCAGTTTGATGTCCTCTATCACCATTTACAGGAGCTTGAGGACTATTTATCTCAGGGCGATTTGTCTCATTCCGTCCGGTTAATTACAGATTACTACCATCTTCTTTATGAACTGGGAGGAAAGATGGACTATATATGGGAGGCTGTACAAAAAGCGAGCATGGATCTCCAGAGACTTTTATATCTGGCTGCATCTGATTCTTCCGTTACAGAAGATTTCATAAATGACCTTACTGCACTCACCGATGCACTGGCTGCAAGGAACAACGACCGCGCATGCACTATCTACCGCCATCATCTATCCCGGATCCAGCTCCTGATTTCGTCATTACAGGAGTGTTATCCGGACTATTTTTTAGAAAGCCAGCCTGACTTTGAGACTTCGGGCTTCCAAAATCAGAAAGGAATCGGCTATTATGAATGATTGTATTCAGACCAGATTTACCCTTAATGGAAAGAGGGCTTTGATTGCCGGAGGAACCGGCGGACTGGGGAGTGCCATCGCAAGGGCCTTTCTTCAAAGCGGAGCCGACGTAGCTGTCTGCGGAGGACATCCCGAAAAGGCTGATTTTCTAAAGCAAACAGCTGTCCAGGAAGGACAACGCTTTCTCGCTCTCGGATGTGATATCACAAATCGCGGTAAAGTAGAAGAAATGATAACTGAGCTTGACAGAGAATTCGGCGGTCTGGATATTTTAGTTAACAGCGCTGGTATGAACCGCCTGATTCCCGCTGAGGATTACGAGGAAGAAATTTTTTCACAGGTTATGGATTTAAATGTTCTTGGAATCCATACAGTGACCCGTGCTGTGGGAAAACATTTCATGATACCGGCAGGATACGGACGTATCTTAAATCTGTCTTCTGTAAAGGGCCTGATCGGAACCGGCCAGGACTATCTGGCCTACTGCACCAGTAAAGGAGCTGTGAACATGTATACCAAACAGCTTGCCTGCGAGTGGGGGAAATACGGGATTACCTGTAACGCCATTGCCCCAACCTTCGTCCGGACCCCCATCAACGCCTTTCAGCTGGACGACCCTCAATTTTACCAGACTTTAACGAAGCGGATTCCTCTGGGACGAATTGGAGAGGAAGACGATATTGCTGCAGCTGCGGTATTTTTATGCAGCGATGCCTCTTCCTTTGTGTCCGGACAGATCCTTGGTGTAGACGGTGGCTTAACCGCGATGCAGTAAGAACAGATATAGTAGAATATGAGAATAAACGGAGGAACAAATAATGATTTTTGGAAATATTTATAATCCCATGCTGAACGAACAGCTTGCTGTTCTCCCCGCACCACTTGGCTGCGCAATCCGTTATTTAACCGAGCATGACATGGCAGCCCACGAACCGGGCGTATTTTCCATTGATTTAAGTGGTGTACCTGTCATTCTTCAGGTATTAGATTTAAAGACCGCAGACCGAAGCGGACTTCGTCCTGAGATTCATAGAAAGAACATTGATGTGCAATTTCTTGCCTGCGGTGGCCCGGAAGAAGCCGGCTTCTATACAGACGACGGAAACGGACAGATTGAGGAGAATCTCCTTGATACGCCAAGAGACATCCTCTTTTACAAAAACGATCCTGCCGCTGCAGAGGGTCGGATTCATATGATTCCCGGAACTTTCGCGATTTACTTTCCCTGGGATGTGCATATCCCTGCGATTAAATCAGGAGACACAGAATCTCCCATAAGAAAGATCGTAATAAAAGTACCGTTAGAAAGCTGCCTGCAGGACAGCACCTGTTAGGAGGAGCACGAAATATGGAGTTAAACCATTATCTGGCGGAGCTTTCTTTAAAAGATCCGGAACAGAGACGTAATGCTTTAAGAGAGGTGCTTGCCAAGGAGCATCTGGATTTTGATCTTCAGGAAGACTCTCCTTCCCAAAAGGCTCCAAGAGGAGTTTATAACTACCTTCTGTCCCCATGGAACAAGGAACCTGGTCCGCTTTTCTGCGCGCATTATGACGCAGTGCCTGGGAGCTTTGGTGCCAATGATAATGCTGCCGCCTTGTGTATTCTCATTGCCCTTGCGGGAAAACTAAAGGAAGAGAATTTTCCTGCACGTTTTGCATTCTTTGACGGAGAGGAAACAGGCAATACCGGAAGCCGACTGTACGCTGCTTCCATGAATCATCAGGAGATAACAGGAGTTATTAATCTGGATGTGTGCGGTTACGGTGATACCATTGCAGTGAACAGCCGGGGATATGAACATAAATCTGGTGTAGAAGCATTTTGCGGGAAAGAGATCTTAGCAGCACACAATGGCGTTCTTGTTAAATATCTTCCGGGAAGTGATGAAGCCTCTTTTTCCGGCAGCCGGACTCCCGCAATCAGTATTGCCAGCGTTCCAAGATGGGATATCCAGTATCTGAATGCACTTTCCAAGATGGGCAGCGGTCTCTTAGGCAGGACCCCGGAATTTCATATGATTTTGGATGAAATGGAGATATCTTCTACCATGCACGGCGGATACCGGGATACTCCGGAGTGGGTTGAATTAGCAGCCATGAATCGAATATACGACTTTCTAACGGATGCACTTCACCGTCCATATAGCAAAAAGAAAAGGTTCCTTCTGTTTTGATACGCAGAAGGAACCTTTTCTTTTAGAGAGAGAGTGGGGTTTAAAAATCAAAAGTTAGAACAATCTTACGGATAGACGAATCATGACTATCCACAAAATCAAAGGCCTCTTGAGCCTTAGTCAGCGAAAAGGTGTGGGAAACAGAGCCGGTTAAATCCAGTTTTCCCTCATGAATCATATCAATAGCTTTTCCAAACATTTTATTTTGAAGTCTGGAGCCTCTTACATCCAGTTCCTTTGCCGTTATGGCAAACTGATTAATCTCTGTGGGTGCAGTTGAAAATCCCATGGTGATAACCCTTCCGGCATTTCCGGTGGCATTTAAAAGGCGAATCAGAGAATCCTTGTTGCAGACAGCATCTATGGATACGGTCGCACCATGGTGGTGCGTATATTCTTTCACTTTCTCAACCAGATCTTCGTTAAGAACGTTTATGGTATGCTCCGCACCATTGGCTTTTGCAGTCTCAAGCTTATCATCCTGAATATCTGCAACAATGATGTGATCACAGATTTGACTGGCTATTTTTAAAATGGAGCTTCCAAGCGCACCGGAACCATAGATAAGAAGCATATCGTCCTTTTCCAGTTCGGCCCTGGTACAGGACTGAATGGCAATGGTAGTAGGCTCAATCATAACCGCATCCTGATCAGATATGGAGTCTGGAAGAGGATAACAGTCCACTTCCGGTACCGCAATAAACTCCCGATAGCCTCCGTCAATATGAACTCCCCGTACTTTTAAATGATCACAGACATTTCCTCTTCCCTTCAGGCATGGATAGCAGTGCCCGCAGCTTGTAACCTGATTGACGATTACACGATCACCAACTTTTAATTTCTTAACAGAAGAACCAGTTTCTGCCACTACGCCCACCATCTCGTGTCCGATAATTCTGGGATAAGTTGCTGCTGCATTGGTCCCATGATAAATTCCAACATCTGAGCCGCAGATTCCTGCAGCTGTCATTTTTACAATCACATTGTTTTCTTCATCAAGGCCTGGCTTCTCTATATCAATTACCTTTAATTCTCCTGGCTTTACAATCTGTACCGCTTTCATATGATTTATCTCCTTTATTTCTTAGCGTACCTCCAGATATTTGGAAAGAATCTCATCCATCTCTTCTTTCCTGCTTTCTGTTAAGGGCAGCATGGGTTTTCTTACTTCTCCGGCTGGAATTCCCTGACCGGAAACAATGTATTTTAAGTTTGCGCAGAGACCATTTTTCAAAAGCACATCTAAAATGTTGTTGGATTTAGTCTGCAGAACTCTGGCTTCCTCCTCGTTTCCTTCCAGGTACAATTCCATGATCCGCTTAAACTGAGGCAGCATAAAGTTAAAGCTGCTTCCGATAAAGCCATCACAGCCAAGAGCAAGGAATGCTACCATAGAGCTTTCAAAGCCTCCGTAGCAGATGATGTCAGAATTTATGTTTTTAATCCGTTCCATCTGCAGAAGATTTAAATTGGTGTGCTTGATTGCTCCTATTGCGCCGGATTTTAACAGTTCTCTGGTCTCCATATTATTTAGATCCAGTTCTCTATGAGTGCTGGATGGAATGTTATAGTAAAGGACCGGCTCCCCCACTGCCTGAGCGATATCATAATAGTATTGTGCGATTTCCTTCTCAGAAAATCCAAAATACAAAGGCGGTGTTGCTGCAATGCCCTGGATTCCCAGTTCCTTTGCTTTTTTTGCATAAAAAATGGCTTCATCTGTGCTGATGGCACCCACATGGGCATATAAATCACAACGATCTTTCAGCTCCGATGCCAGTTCGAAGGAACGAATCCGTTCTTCTCTGGTTAACAAAAAGCACTCTCCGGAGCTTCCCCCGATGAAAAATCCATCTGCTCCTTCCGTAAGGTTTCTTTCCCAAAGCTGTCTGGCTGAAGTTTCGTTGATTTTACCCTGTCTGTCAAATGGCGTTATTGAAGCAACAATTAATTTTTTCATGATAATATGTCCCCCTGACATTTAATTGAACCCCTTATTGTACCGGCAAGCAGCCGGAATCCTATAAAAAACGGGTGTCCAAAAAGGCAGATAGCAGGATACAATCACTCCTGTACTGAAATGATTCCAGATACCAGGTATTGCCGTATTCATTCACACTGACTCTTTGGGACACCCTCCCTTCTTGTGTAATTAATTACCGTTCTTTCCCTTCCAGGGCATGTACCATTTCTACTACAAACTCATGGGTGGGAACGGGTATATTACATTTTTTAGCTGCTCTTACAACCGAACCGCTGATCATATCCACCTCAGTTTTCCGTCCATTCTGTATATCTGCACGAATTGAGGTACAGCCGCCCGGTGACATTTCTGACGTCTTTTTTACTTTTTCCATAATTTCATCTGCATCTGCTTCCAGACCCAGACCATGAGCCACAGCTACCGATTCCCGGATCAGACTGACTGTCATATTCCATGCATGCTCATTGGCAGAAATGTATCCCATATCTACCTGCAGAATTCCGGTAACTGCACTTAAAGAAACATTGGTAAACAGCTTGTTCCAGATCAGCTGCTGAATATTGGAATGGATTTTCACGGAAAAACCGCAGCATTCAAACTCCTCTTTCAGCCTTGGGAGAAACCCTTGACTGTCCTCTGTGAGCATTCCCACATTGGTATTTCCGGTTCCGCCTCTCCTGATAAACCCAGGTCCCAGAACGGCTCCGTTGTCTTCTGTTGTTCCAATGATAATGTGGTCCTTAGGAGCAAATTCTCCCAGAATATCCTCGTGGCCGGAACCGTTTTGCAACGTCAATAAATAGGTGTTTTCTCCAATTAAGTTCTTACCTGAAACAAGTGCATCCCTGGAATACAGCGATTTCACAAAAAGAAGTACCAGATCCATGGTCGGAAGACCGTCTGCAGACGTAACTGCATTGGGATAATATACGTTTTCTTCCCCATTCTCCTGAAGTCTGATTCCTTCCTTCCGGATATGTTCTACAATGGCTGGAGAAGTATCCACCAGATAAACTTCATGCTTTTGGGACAAATGGCCGCCATAGATCGAACCCATGGCTCCCGCTCCGATTACTGCAATTTTCATATCCATTCACCTTCCGTTATCTGGAAAACTCTGCAATTCCCTCAATGGCATAAGCACGAATCGGGCAGGAATCAAGTCCTTTGATTGGGATTGGTGTATAGGACATGAAGAAGGTGTCGGTGGTCAGTTCTTCTAAATTCTTAAGCACTTCCAAGAATACCACATCAACTTCCATCAAAACATCATGGAATGCAGAAACATCAGTGTTGTTGCTTTCGATGGAAACACCGTCTCCAAAGCCAACGCATTTCACTTTCTTTTCTTTCAGCCATTCTGCTGTTTCACGGCAGATAAAAAGTCTCTTATCTTCCTCTGTATTAGAAGCGGGAGTAAATGGAGGCAGCTTATACTGGGAATCCAGAATCACGATATCGCCTTCTTTAATCCGGTCGCCGCAGGCCTTCTCTAAATCTTCTGCCTTAATCTTTCCGTTTGGTTCCATATGGCTAATACTTACATATATGGCACGTCCCATAAAAGTACTGATTGGAAGACCCTGAACATCAGTCCAGTTGTCATTATGATGATACGGACATTCTACATGAGTACCTAAATGGCTCGTTAAATCCATGATGGTATGGAAATCTGGAATTGGACCTCCTGTGTTAAAGCGAAATAAATGGCACCGTCTTGATTCAGTTTCCGGATCCAGCTGCTTTGTTAAATCGATAACTCTTAAACCATTACCTAATTGTGATACGCTCATTTGTTTTCCTCCTGCGAGATAAAATTTTAGTTTGTCTTACTGCTACTATTATACCTGTATACCGGTATACCGGTCAATCATTTTCTGTTGACTTGTGAAATTTTCTGGGGTATGATAGGCTAAAACCCATGAAAGGAGTTTTTCATGTACGATAGCGGTTCCCTGCAGTCACAGGCTTATAATACCATCAAAGAACAGATTTTATCCAAATCACTGGACTCCGATATTTTATATTCAGAGACCAAGATTGCAAAAGAACTTGGAATTTCACGGACTCCCCTACGGGAAGCTCTTCAGTGTCTTTCCCAGGATGGCTACATCACCATCATCCCCAGCCGGGGATTTCAAATTCGCCGTCTGGATAAAGAAACCATGCGCGAATCCATTGAAGTCCGCTGTGCCATTGAAGGTTTCTGTGTTCATCTGGCTGCCTCTTTACGAGGAGACCAGCGGTTTATAACACTTCTTCAGGATATGGAAGAGTCTCTTGTGAGACAAAAAGCCGCAATGACTTCGGACAACTTCCCTGTCTCCTTTACGGAGGAGGACCATCGGTTTCATATGCTTCTGGTCCATTTCGCTAAAAACAGTGAATTTGATCACTTATTCCAGCGCCTCCTTTATATGATTCATCTGACGACGGCCAATGCCCTTACTGTTACAGGACGGACACAAGCCACATTAGACGAGCATGAGAATTTCTATCAACAATTGAAAAACGGGAACACAGATCAGGCTTATCAGGTTCTGATCGCTCATTTAATGATGCCTCTTGGCATGAATTTAATCTAAGCAAAGCCTGCTGCTAAATAGCTACCTTTACTACCACTTTTTTGACCTGGCAGGGCACTCCTGCTACGCAGCGGGGCTTATGAGCATCCTCTGGTGCAACGATTATCATATCTCCCTCTTCCAGAAGTACACTGCCGCTCAGTCCCGGCTCTTCATAAAAGATTAAGTCGTTCTCCTCCCGACGTTCCTTAACGGTGAGTCCATCCCGTTTGCAGACGCCAAACTGCTCCCTGCCGGAAACTACGTACTGGATATCGAAGAACTTTTCATGAGTTTCAAATGAAGCCTCATCAGGGGAAATTGTGGTATACTCCTGTACATTTGCCACAACCTGGTCGCCTGCGACTCGGTAGCTCCCTGGCTGAAGTGATGCAATGTCAGTTGATCTCAGCCATTCATAGGCCTTCGTGAATTTTTCTTCCAGATAATTATACTTCTCTGCAACTGTGATATTTGAAAATAGCATAATATTCTCCTCTTTCTGCTTAACAGGGCTGTGTTTTATTTGCTTGCAATATCCTTTGTATCTAAGTTTCCCTTAGAGATAGCGACGATCTGATCCCAGATCAGTTCATCAACATTGACTCCGCTTTCCATGCTTTTCTTTCTTGTTTCTATGGTGCGCTCGCCGGGGCAGGTAACTTTGCCGCCCTCTTTTTCGGGGTGAGTGGCATCTGCCGCCGCAACTCTCTTATTTAACATTTCCTGAATTTCTTCCTTGGTACCGAAAAGATAAGGATCATAGGCAATAAATATCTGACAGCATCCAGTACAGCTTCCTCTTCCTTCTTCATCCAGATTCAGACCGCTTTTTCCATTGGCCATAAGAGCAGCCGCCAGATCAAGCGCAATCGCCATAGAACTTCCCTTCCAGTATCCGGTAGGGAGAATCCGCTTGCTCTCCTCAATTGATCCTGGATCATCGGTTAAGTTACCTTCTTTATCAAAACCGCCGGGGAATGGAAGCTTTTTGCCTGCCAGACGGTATACTCCAAGCTTTCCGTAGGCATACTGGCTCATAGCCATATCAAGTACGATAGGGCCGTCTTCTCTAGGAACAGCGATGCAGAACGGGTTATTTCCTACACCAGGCTCATCACTTCCCCAAAGAGGCATACAGCTTTCAGTGTTAATCCAGCTGATTCCCATAAATCCTGCTTCTGCCATTCTCCATGCATAAGTACCGCCACGCATCCAATGAGTGGTATTTTTTAATGCAACGCATCCGATTCCGTGCTCTTTAGCAAGCTCCATGGCGCGATCTGCACAGAAGATGGCATTGGTGATGCCGATTCCCAGATGTCCGTCATAATTTTCAACTGCACCCTTGCCACCGATTAATTCCGGTTCTCCTTCCGGATCTACCAGTCCACTTAAAACATATTCCACAAAACGGGGAACCCTGTTTAATCCGTGGCTTTCCACGCCGTCTGCACTGGACTGTGAATGGATCCTTGCACAGATCTCTGCCTTCTCTTTTGAAAGTCCTGCCTGCATAAGCGCCTTCTCTACTGTTTCTTTTACTGTTTCATAAGGGACTTTTATACTCATATCTTCTCCTTTTCTCCTGCCTTATTCTATATCGTTATCTCTTCACTGGCTGACGGTTCCTGCGGGGCCGGTCTGGGCTCTCTTTTCGCACACTGCATCATCTCTTCATACAGTCCGCTTGCCTCTTCCGGAGAGTAACCGTAAACCAGAAATACATCCATCAGATACGGAGAATAGCTGATCTTCATAATATCCTGGGCAAAGCCCATTGCCGCGATCTCACTGAAAGCGATCACATTGGAGTCATTATGAACAAATCCCAAAGACCAAAGTCTTATTTTCTCCGTCTTTGTAAAGATCTCATTCTTATAGCGTTCTTCTACAAAATGAAAGAGTTCGTGGGCCAATAAAAGTCTGCTTACATCCAGCTCTTCTGTCAGAACCCGGGTCACTTCCTGATTCAAAAATAACCTGGCTGCTTTGTTGACTGCATCCATATAAATACAGATTTTATCAGGTACCCGAAATTCCGCAAATAGCACACGGTCTGTCTTTTCCGGAAATTCCGGATAAGAAACGTTCATTCCCATGGCCTTCGCCAGTTCTTTTGGATCCTGGGTTCCATATTCTCTGCATACGATTTCAGCATACTCTTTTCCGCATGCCAGACTCTTTCCCATCCATTCTTTCCGCTGATCATCATGAAATTTTCCGTTTAGGGGCTCTCTGGAAAATGCATAGCCGTACCATTCCCAGGGCTCAATTTCTGCCAGGTCTGAAAGCATGTCCTCAATAGCGCGGATAGGGAAATGAGGGCGTTCATATCTTTGTTGGCTTGGTCTGCCTAAAAGCCCTGCCCCAATGGGTTTTAAGGCATCACGAAATTCTTCTTTTGTCATAATTTTAACTTTCTCTAATGGATGCGATAATCAGAATTTCCTCTTCCGGTTCCCGATCACCCAGATCCAGACTCATTAACAGCATGACCTGTTCCAAATCTACCGCGCTGTAATCGCTTACTCTTGGTCCTACGCAAACATAAAAGTCAGGGCGCAGTACGGTGTCTGTCTTAAATACTGCATTTTCATTCCAGATCTTTTCAACTGTCTCCTCATAGTTCTTAATATGGCATTTTTCGACGATACCATGAGAACACTGTACCTTGATAAAACCTTTCTTATCTACAATTCTAAGCGGTGTTTTTCCTTCTCTTTTGCCCTGATATACAAAGAATTTATCGGTTTTATCCGCCAGTCTGATATCGGAGACTTTTGGTCCAAAATCTTCTTCTGCCAGCTTGCATGCTTCTGATTCATCGCATTCTTTTAAGAGATCGGTTGTTTTTACTTCTGTGGAACCGGTAGCAATCGCGGTAACCTTACCGGTCTGATTGTCAATTTCGATGTGAACTTCCACAGTATCTGGAGAAGCGCCGGAGCTGACCGCAAGATCGGCTGCTTCTTTCTTCAAATCCCTGATGTCTTCCTGGCTTGGATTTGGGATGACACGTTCTACAACATCACGGACCATGGACAACGATACTCCAATAGAGGAGATTACTTCCGCATTCTCCGGAATGCTGTACTGAAGTCCCATCTTCTCTGCGCAGTAAGGCACTAAGGAAGCTGCTCCGCCACCGCAGCCAACCAGTTTCATGCTGTCATGGTCCAGTTTATATTTATCTGCCAAAGAATTGATACATGCGCTGACCTTCTCATAATCCTTGTCAAGAATCTGGGTTGCAAGTTCTTCTACCGTAATGCCAAGCTTGTCTGCCACGGGCTTCATCGCTTTGCGGGCTGATGCTGCATTGCCGTGTGCAAAGTACTTCTCATCAATTAGCCCCAGAACATTGGCTGCATCTGTGTTTGTAAAACAAATTTTCTTTCCGTTCTTTAAGCGCAGAGTCACATAATCAGCAGGATCTCCCTGTTTTGGACTTACCAGTTCGATCTGTGGGTCTTCGATCTCCTCTTCGGGCATAAAGCATGCATACTCGCAGCCTGCAATATGGGCAGAACGGGGACCAACGTCAACGACAGCCTTATCACTGATACGAACCATGGATCCGCCTGCGCAGCCTAAGATTCTTACGTCAAGGGAGTTAATGTAGGTATCATGACCGCCAATTTTCGCATAATCCACGCCTGGACGACCGTTTTTAATAACACCGATATTGGTAGTGGTTCCTCCTACCTCAAAGTAGATGGCATTGGAAGCACGAAGATACATTAAAGATCCCATAACCGAAGCGGCCGGACCGGAAAGTGCGGTAAGAATTGGACGCTTGCGCATCTCATTAATCTCCATTACGCCTCCGTCACCTCTCATGATCATTAACGGAACGGTAACTCCCGCCGCATTAACAGAACTTTCTGTGGCATTTGCGGTAGACATCATTTTGGGAAGTATCGATGCATTAATTGCAGCCGTACGGGTACGGCGGGTCAGACCATACAGTTTTGTAATATCGGAAGCCATTGTTACCGGCACATTTTTCTTCTTTGCACAGTCGTGGATAAGAAGCTCCTCATCCATGCTGTCTACACCAAATGCCATTGAAGCCACAATTACCTTTGCTCCCTGATCCAGGAGTTCACTGATATTCTGATTAATGACATCTTCGTTCAGCATTTTTTTCTTAATAAACGTATTGTACACCTTGATCATACGTCCTACTTTTTCATCCAGCACAATGTCTTTCAGTGCCAGCTGACGTTTTGCCAGAAATCCTTCCAGACCGCCTCCGGCAACACCTACCACACCTACCGGAGCAACGTCACCCTCGATAAAAGCGTTGGTGGCCTGAGTGGTTGAATGGGCTACGAATACCACATCCTCTGGTGAAATGTTGCTTTCCTGCATACAGTTCCGAAAACTCTGTACAACACCGGCAGCAACGCCATCTTTATCATCATGTGTGGTCTTCACTTCATTTTTCCCAATAATTTCATGGGTCTCATTGTCCATGGCTACGCATTTGGTATAAGTTCCGCCTACGTCGATGCCCATCCGGACTGCTCTGTGTTCACGCTCTGCCATTGTATTCCATTCCTTTCCAGATAAATAAGTTAAATTTTACTAACATGTTTTTCATGTACTGCTCCTCAATTACAATCTTTTGAAAAGCGTCCGGGTGCGCAGGGGGCGCTCCCGGACAGGGGTTATCTTTTGGGGTTTTGAGAGTTTGTCTCCTTGTCCGAGACTGTTATTAAGACAAGAACCATGCAGCACCAAGTCCGCCTAACATGATGAATGTAGCCACATACTGCAGCACTCCGGCAAAATATGCATTGGGAATGGAAAGCTTTAAGAAGTCTCGAGATTCAACCTTCGAATAAGCAAGTCCCCATGCAACCCATGACTGAGTGATACAGCTTCCGATATTTACGGTAATCGTAGGGATTGCAAATACCGCATAGAGGAATGGAACGGAAAAAGTTGCAACATTGGAAAGTACACCAAGAGTTGCCGCGCCGCAGCCAACTAAAGTCATAGGACCACGGAACAGACCCATGCAAAGAAGAACTGCAAACACAATACAAACAACGATCTCGCTTCTTGGCATTACATTTCCAAGAATTACCTTGAAGTAAGGAGAAGCAAGAGCCGCAACTGAGTTAAACATAGGAAGGGTAAGAAGGAATCCTACCAACGGAGCGGTATCAACCACACCGTCATAATAAAGCTTATTAACAAGCTGACAGTTCTCTTTGAAACTTCCTTTCATTCTTCCGCAAAGGAAAAGTGCCAGGAAACCAGCAATTACAAAGCCTCCGATTACGGAGAAGTCCAGCCAGATTTTTAATACAACCGGAACGATAGGAAGGAGCAGGGTATAAACCGGTGCATTCTTCTGTTCGGAAGCAGCTCCTCTGGTCTGAGCAGCCCATGCATGAACTGTCTTGGCACGCTTTAAATAGAAAGCTGCCAGAAAAGTGGTGATAACCAGCATGATAACGAGAGCGGCGTAACCCCAGTGAGCAGCATACCAGCCCAGTGTAAAATCAGGCATCTCATCAGGTTTTAAGAAAAACGCACGATACTGTGTAAAGTTAACCGGATTGATATAAATACCTGCTGCAACTGATCCCATAAATGTGAACAGAGCCACTGATTTGGGAATACCCAAAGACATAAGAATCGGAAGTACGATAACACCGATTGCAATGACTGGGCCTGCACCTGTCATTGCAGTAAAAATCAGAGCAGTTACTATATTTAAAAGTGCTACTGTTATAAATGGCTTGTCTCCACCTAACTCAACAGTTTTACGGATCAGGGTTGATGCAATTCCGGTATCCATAAGTACACGGCCAAACCATGCACCCCAGCATACATTAACCAGAGTTGTTCCCCAGCCTTCTGGTGCTGACTGATAGATCTTATTTAAGGCAGCAATCAGAGTGTTGTCTTTTCCAAAGTTCAGAATCGGATTGGAAGCAAGAAATGACTCGCTTACAAACAATGTTCCTCCAAGAGGAAGAATGGTCCAAAGAAGAGTAATCAGCAAAAAGCCAATCATCAGGTTATGGCCTTTGATGCAGTAATACGCCAAACCAAAGAAAGAAATTAATAAAATAATACCAATAATGTACTCCACAATAATACCTCCTATAACTTTTTATTCCCCATACTACTGATAATAGTTAACCGGTCTGCCAATTAGCAGCCTTTTCTCAAAACCTGGATTTCCCGCTCCTTTCCTCTTATATGGCATTTCTATTTCTAACCGAGCCGGCTTCTATGCCTGTCCGGAAAAGAACTGTGGATAAATATCCCGAAGTGTACCTGCATTCCATAAAATAGTATTAAAATGATTGGCACAGATCAGGCTGGCCGCTTCCGCATCATTTCTCCTTAAATTATCAAGGAGTAGACGTCCTTCAACTAAAACATGTTCCCAGCTCGTCAGAGAAGACATATCAATACGGTAGTTAAACGTGGTAAATTGAAGATAGTTTAAGCGCAGCAGATCTGAGTCTATGGTTCTAAATACCTCCCATGCATACTCCCGACCGCAGAATGCGGACAGAAGATAATGTACCTGCTGCTCTATCACCAGAAATTCCAGGGGATTTTCTTTATTTATCTCCAATTTTTGTCGTTTTAAAACCTCTTCCAGCTGTTCAAATTGTTTCTCAGTCAATCCCTTGCGGCAAATCTCCTCGATCATGGCCTGTTCCAATACAGTATGTGAATAAACAACCTGTCTGATCCGTTCTAAATCAAGCAATGTCACTTCCGTGCCCCGCTGTGGATAGACTACAATGTATCCTTCTTCAACCAGGCGGGAAAGTGCATCTCTTACCATGGTCCGGCTGGCATTCATCTGACTGGATAATAAATTTTCACTCAGCCGCTCTCCCGGTTTAATCGTCAGATTCATTATCTGCATCCGCAACTGATTATATATGTCGTTTCTTTGGTTTCCTTTTTCATCTTCCAGCTCTGGCATTTTAATCTCCTTTGTATCAATGGATTGTAATGCATACAAGTATTTCATTCTATGACGATTGCATATCAGTATCCCGGCAAATGCATATCAGTTAGTACTTCTCCACTTGATAGCGCTCATCCTTTTTGTAAAATATAACACACTCAACTTTGAAAATCAACTGTATTTTTTATATTTTATACATTGCTTCGTTGTTTTTCTATAATATCCATGTGTTTTTGCACAACACAATTTATAAAATTACTTATTTTTATCCTTTTAAAGATTGCATACAAGTTGATTTTTCGATGTTTTTGGCGTATGGCAGAAAAAAACGGATGCAAAAACAGACTTTGGCATTGTTATCAAACTGCCAAAGTCTGTTTATTTTATCTTATTTCAGGTTAACCTATACTTCTTTTCCATTAGAGGCTTATTTTACGGGATAAAATCCTGAAGGAGCTTCGCTTAAATTAATCATAATATTCTTTGTCTGGGTATAATGCTCCAGCATTACTTTATGAGTTTCACGTCCCACTCCGGAAGTCTTATATCCACCAAAAGGGGCTCCCTCCGGTATTGCATTGTAAGTATTCACCCACATACGTCCTGTTTCCACGGCTCTTGCCACGCGTATGGCACGGTTAATATCTCTGGTCCACACAGCTCCGCCCAGTCCAAATTCACTGTCATTCGCCATGGCAATCACTTCATCCTCAGTCCTGAACTTGATAATACATGCGACCGGTCCAAAGATCTCTTCTTTTGCCACTCTCATATCATTGGTCACATCACCAAGAAGAGTCGGGCGGAGAAACGCACCATGTTCAAGACCGTCTCCTGTATATGCTTCCCCTCCGCACAGAACCTTAGCGCCTTCTTCTTTACCGATTTCAACATATCCTAATATTTTTTCCAAATGTCCTTTATTGATCTGGCTGCCCATCTGGGTATCTTCTTCCCATGGAAGCCCTACCTTAACCTTATTAAACCGCTCCACCGCCTCTTTTACAAACCGGTCATAGATTTCCTCCTGTACAAAAACTCTGGAACCTGCACAGCATACCTGACCCTGGTTAAATAAGATCCCAAGCTGCACGCCATCCATTGCCATCTCCCAGTCACAGTCATTAAAGAAAATATTGGCTGACTTACCGCCCAGCTCCAAGGTTGCAGGAATCAGTTTTTCAGCCGCAGCCAGAGCTACATTTCTTCCCACCTCGGTAGATCCTGTAAACGCTAGCTTTTTAAAACCAGGATGTTCCAGCATATACTGCCCTGATTTGGAGCCACCACCTGAGATTACGTTAAAGACACCCGCCGGAATCACATCCTGTATCAGTCTTGCCAGCTCAAGTACACTTAACGGAGTTGCGCTTGAGGTCTTAAATACAGTACAGCATCCACTTGCAAGAACAGGTGCCAGCTTCCACGCTGCCATTAAAAATGGGAAGTTCCACGGAACAATCTGACCCACTACGCCAATCGGCTCTTTTAAAATGAGGCTTAGTATATTGTCTCCCAATATGCTGGCACTACCCTCATCTGCCATGATACAACCCGCAAAATAACGGAAGTGCTGGGCAGCCAATGGAATATCCACGTTTAAAGTCTCCCTGATTGGTTTTCCATTGTCCAGTGTCTCAACCATGGCAAGATGCTCTTTGTTTGCATCAATGATATCAGCGATTTTATTTAAGATTGCCGCTCTCTGGTTAACCGGAACATTCTTCCATGTTTCAAAGGCCTTCCAGGCAGCTTTTACCGCCTCATCTACATCCTCTTTCGTCGCTTCTGCACACTGTGCTAGAACTCTGCCGTCTGCCGGACAGGTAACTGTAAATGTTTTTCCGTCGGAGGCCTGTTTCCACTCTCCACCTATAAATAATTGATATGTATTCTGAAGTATAACATCCTTCATGTTCTTTTCCTCGCTTTCATTTTGATATGTCTTATTGGTCTGTAATTACCCATACTCATGTATAGTCATTATAGGCCTATTTTTATAACTGTCAATTTAATTATTTTTTTAACATTTTAATTGATATTTATTTATCTTTCAATGATTATTATTTATCAATTATTATTAACTTGCTTGTTAAAACTTTCATATAAATTATCTGTCTTTTCAGTGGGGTTAATTTAAAGACAATATGTGCTTTCTGTATTTTTTTCATGAGGAAATTCAATTAAAGGAGATTTGTAAGAGCTGTTAGATATATTCTTAACAATTATGACCGCTCCAAATTTTCAGAGGAAAGAAAAATCAGGTCGCCCCGGATATTTTTTTAACCAAGTCAAACTGACATTGCGTGCTTTTATAACGCAAAAAAACGGGAAACCTCAATATCGAAGTTTCCCGTTTTCATTAAGAAGCGGGTGATGGGAATCGAACCCACGTATCTAGCTTGGAAGGCTAGTGTTCTACCATTGAACTACACCCGCAAGGATATCAAAAATATTCCAAACGTGCTTCTAAAGCACAGTGCCCAAAGCCGGAATCGAACCAGCGACACGAGGATTTTCAGTCCTCTGCTCTACCAACTGAGCTATCTGGGCTTATTCTCCTGCAACATCAAAAACATGAAATAATAAAATCTTCCACATTGACTATATTATAACTTTATTATATTATAATTTTATAATATAAAAGGAGGATCATTATGTCATTAAGTCATAGCATACTGGGGTTTTTATCTTACCAAAGCATGACCGGATACGATCTGGCCAAGGCATTCAGTTCATCTGTCCGGTTTTTCTGGTACGCCCAGACAAGCCAGATATACTTAGAGCTCAATAAACTGGAGAAAAAGGAATTCGTAACTTGGGAAATCATTATCCAGACAGAAAAGCCCAGCAAGAAACTTTATTCTATAACACAAAAAGGAAAAGAAGAGTTTTTCGTCTGGCTGTCCCAGGAGAATGACGAATTTTCCAAGGGCAATAAAAATGCTTTTCTAATGAAAGTATTTTTTTCCGGCTGCAGACCTCCTAAAGAGTGTATTACTATGTTGTCTGATTTTATAAACGACTGCAGCCATTATCAAGATGAAATGCAACAAATTCCTGACAGCATTGGCCATTACGGCGGCCTGGTAGATCAGGAACAAAAGCTTTACTGGCAATTATCCGCAGATTTCGGCTACAGCTATATCCATATGTGTATTGACTGGGCCCGCAGATCCATAAAGAAACTGGAGGAGCTGACATGAATATTCTGATTGTAAACGGAAGCCCAAGAGGCACAAAAAGTAATTCCCTGAAGCTGACAGAAGCATTTGTTCATGGAATGGAAGAAGTATTACCGGTTCATACAGAAACCCTGACTATTTCCAAGCTGAACATTAAGCCGTGCATTGGCTGCTTTGGCTGTTGGAAGGACACTCCTGGGAAATGCTGTATCTCCGATGACATGGCAATGGTAATCGAGGGAATTTTATCCGCAGATGTGGTTCTATACAGTTTTCCTCTATATTATTTCGGTCTGCCCTCACAGTTAAAAGCACTGATAGACAGACAGCTTCCCTTGTCTTTGCCTTTCATGGACAAGGGAGCCGAAAGCGGTTCCCATCCTTCCCGGTATGACCTGTCAGATAAGCGTTATGTACTGATCTCAACCTGCGGTTTCTATACGGCAGAAGGGAATTATGATGCTGTTGACGCACAGTTTTCCCATCACCTGAAGAACAGGTATGAAGCCATATACTGTGGGCAGGGTGAGCTTTTTAGCGTTCCGGAATTGAGTAACCGCACGGAGGAATATTTAATGACAGTCCGTGCAGCTGGCAGAGAGTTTGCAGCTGGCAGAATTACCGATGATACCAGAGCGCTTCTCACCCAGCATCTTTTTCCAAGGGATATATTTGAACGTATGGCAGATGCCAGCTGGGGAATTGAACCACCCGACCAGGCGGGAGTGCAGGACAAATCTCACCCTGCCATTACATTCACCAGACAGATGGCCGCACTCTACCAGAAGGGTTCCTGGAAAGGAAACGATCTTGTCCTGGAAATGCATTATACCGACGAAGATAAAACCGTCCAGCTGATTATGGGGAAAGATGGCTGTAACGTTTTAACCCAGGATTTTCAGCCTTTTACTACCAGAATCACAACGCCTTTTTCTGTATGGATGAGTATTGCAAAGGGAGAAGTCGACGGTCAGACGGCACTGATGAAACATCTTTATAAGGTAGAAGGTGACTTTCAACTGCTAATCCACTGGGATGATTATTTTGGAATCTCATCAAAGCAGACCATTCCCCAGGCTGTATCAAAAAAGAAAAGTAACATGACCCTTATGCTCCTCCCCTGGTTTCCATTATGGTTTGCAGGTATTAATCATCCTGTTTATGGAGGAATCCTTTCGGTTTTAATTAGCGCTGTCATACCGTTTTTCTATTTCCGTTATCAGCCTACCATATTTGACGTGTGCTCTGGATTCACAGCAGCAAGTCTTGGAATACTTGCCACAACAGGGGTTCCGCCCCTATATCTGATTCCCGTATCATATTTCCTGTTCGGGCTGATGTGGTCTGTTACCGTATTTTTGAAAATTCCATTAACCGCTTACTATTCCATGTATGGATATGGGGGTGAGGCCGCATTAAAGAATCCTCTATTTATAAAAACCAACCGGATTCTGACAGCCTGCTGGGGAATTCTATATTTGGTCACTCCTGTGTGGACCAGCCATTTTATCAGTATAAACTTGAATGGGCCCTTTGTTATTATTAATACAATTATTCCACTTCTTCTCGGTTTCTTTACCAAGTGGTTCCAAAAATGGTATCCCGCCTATTATTCCTCTAAATCACATTAAAAAAGAATGCTGTGTTTAAAATCCGGATCTTAACTCCGCATTTTTAAACACAGCACTCTTGATCGCACGCTAAATTGATTTTTTCAGCCGTTCCACATTATTTTCTTCAAATTTTAGCAGCCGCTTCATCAATTCTACAATCTCTTTTTCAGCTTCCCCCTCATACTGACGAATTCGTCTGATACAGTCAATAATTCCGCGCACACTGCCAAGTATCAGCATCTCTGCCATGTGGGAAGCGGTTTTATCGACCATGGTCTTCATATCAATGGCTAAGTAAGTCATGACTTTCTGAATCTGTCCTATCTCTTTTTCCTTGCACCCATTTTTATTTAACAGTTCCTTAGCCACCTCATGAATGGCTGTATATTCCTTCAGCTGTGCATGAAGTTGCTTTTTAAAATCCTCATTGTCCGTCATTGGTAAAAGTTGGTGTAATGTTTCTACCCCCATTTGGGAATTCTGATAAATGAAATTAAGTAATTCTGCGTCAGCGCTCATACCTGAACCTCTTTTCTTTTTTATTAGTATGAGACAAAAAAGAAGAATTTATGATAGGAGGAAAACAATGATCCAAAAACCGTTATTTTTTACTGACAAGAATCGAAATGTTATACTGGAAGCAATCCTAGGAACACCCAATGCCGCTATTCCAGACAGTCTAAAGCCCTTTGAGGTCCTGGAGCCCAATACTTCCGATGGGGCAACAGAAAAGCATGCTCCAGTTCTTGAAACAACTGGTCTCCATGTCACCATCAAGGTGGGAAGCGTACTTCATCCCATGTCAGCGGAACACAGTATTACCTGTATTATGCTTGAGACAAATGCGGGATGTATGATGAGAATCCATTTAACACCCGACTGTGAACCAATCGCCCACTTCACCTTAGAGGAGGGAGATTCTCCGAAAGCAGCCTATGCGTTATGCAATCTTCACGGTTTCTGGAAGACAGAGGCGTAAATAAGATAACCATGCAAAGGAGCTTATACGACTCTCTTGTCCTGCAGTCGATCCGTCTATTTAAAAGAAAAATCAGATTGAATCAGACTTCTTCCTGGTCTGATTCGATCTGCTCTCCTTCGTTATTTACCCGAAAATGGGACACCTCCATCTGAAGAACCTGTGCTTGACCTGCCAGCCGTTCACTGGAACCAGAGCTTTCCCTTGCAGTCTCCATATTGGACTGAACAACTTCCGACACGGTTAAAAGGCTCTGGCTGATCTGTTCCATTACCTGTACCTGATCCATCGAGGAGGTTTCTATCTCCCTGATTACCTCTTCTGTCATTCCTGCCTGTCCTGCAATTTCCTTTAAGATCCGGTCGGTATTTTCAGCCAGATGTCTGCCCTTTGAAACTGCATTTACCGATTGTTCCACCAGCCCCTTGGTTTCCTTTGCCGCATCTGCGGATTTCGCAGCCAGATTACGCACCTCTTCTGCAACGACTCCAAACCCTTTTCCCGCTGCCCCTGCCCGTCCGGCTTCCACTGCAGCATTTAAGGCCAGTATATTGGTCTGGAACGCGATATCTTCTATCAGCTTTGTAATTCCGGTGATTTTTCTGGAAGTCAGATCCACCTCTTCCATCGCCTGATTTAGGCTGCGCATATGTAAATTACCTTCATCCACTTTTTTTCCGGATTCCATTACATAAGTGGACGCCTTCTTTACATACTCCGCATTTCTAACCGACTGCCGGAAAACACCGTCCATGGCACTCTGCAGTTCTTCTATGGCACCAGCCTGCTCAGCAGATCGTTTTGCAAGTTCCTGTGCTCCATCCCAAACCTGACCAGACCCTTCCGTCACCTCGTCTGCCGACGCCTTGATGCGAAGCATTGTCTCTCTCAGACGAAAAGCGATTGTCTCCATAGAAGTCCTTATTCCATTAAATTCTCCGGGATACTCACAGTTGCTTTCTGCCTGTAAATTACCGCAGGATATTTCGTATAAAAACCGGGATATATCCGAGATAATGTCTTTGTATTTCCCTGCCATTTCATTGACCTTCTGTACGATCTGACCAATTTCGTCATTTCGCCGTACAGATAATTCCAGGTTTAAGTCTCCCCCTGACAACCGTTCAATCGCCTCCGCCGCCTGACCGATGGGCTTTGTAATTCTGCCCGCAATGTGAAGCATCGCCAACCCTGCAAGTATCATTGAAACAATTCCAAGAAACAGAGAACCCAGCACGGAAACCATAACCCCTGACATAAACTCATCTTCCCTAGCCGTCACATTAACAGACCAGCCATTGGTATCCGCTATAGGAGTATACGCACCGATTTTTCTCTCTCCTTTGATCTTGTAAAACCGGAATCCCGCATCACCTTTAATCATGGAACGTTCCAGACTGGCCGCCTCCCCATATGCCTTAGGGTCCGTTTTTGCGTCTTCGATATCATTTTGACCCGCTAAAACAAGGGGAAAATCTTCATGTGCCATCTTTCTGCCTTCCCGGTTGATCATATAAGTACTCCCGGTATCACCCAGCTTGGTATTCTTTATAATTTCTTCAAATACAGAGTAAGGAAATTCAAGCACAACTACAATGTCTCCATAGGGATAAATGTATTCATAAGAAACTTTTCCTTCTTTTACAATGGGATCAGATAAGGAGCCTTTTCCTTCTTCAGCTTGCATAAATGCCGGATCCTGAGCATAGGTTTCTCCATTTACAATAGAAATTCCGTCCTTGGAAAGAATATCAATCTTATCAAGGCCATACTGGGAACTTGACATATTTAAAAACAGACCTATATTTCCTCCCCGTGCTGCATTCCCTTTCTGATAAAGCGCAATTGATTCCGCAATGACCGAATACTCTTTTAACTGCTGGGTAATCTTTTCCGACACCAGCTCTGAGGTCTCTTTCAGACACTTATTTAAGGTTCTGCGGTTTAAATCATAAGAAAGATATACAGAACCTGTGGATAAAATTAATACAATACAGATAATACATCCCATGGTAAACAAGATCAGTTCCCTTTTTATTCCTGTACGATGTCTTTTCATTCCTGATGTCCTCCGATATAAACGTGTTGTTCTATTCCATTATGGAAAGAGACACGACCATTATAGCGGATAATATTCAGATTAGTATAGGTATTTTACCTATATTTTACAATTTTTACCAAATGCTTACACAATTAAGGCCGGACAACTGCAATTCAATTCCAGAAGCCAGAAAATCCATGGGTTTAACTATTCCGCCGCAACATCTCTGTTACTCAGCCAAATGATAGCTGCTGCTGTTGAAACCACCAGATAAGACAGACTGCCTGCCAGAAACTGTCCCAGACTGCACGCCATCGGACCGCCCGGGCTGTTAGCCCTCATGCCAAGACTTAGCAGTGTATACGGATAAAACGCGCCCATTCCTTTGGAAAGAGCCGCAATTCCCAAGATTCCTCCTGCCATTGCAATTCCTACCGGCACAGCAAAGCTTCGTATGATCAGGGAAATGCAAAGCTGAACTCCGCAGATGACGATCCCCCCCATCGCTCCATATATCAGCCATTCAAAAAGCTCCGGTGGAACCGGACCAACAAGACCTGACAATTTTCCAGAAACAATAAACAAAACTCCTACCCAGACCTGAGTCAATATTACCATGACAGAAGCCATGATGAGTTTCGACAGATACAAATGCAGCACAGGAGCCGGCAGTGTCATCACACAATTCCAGTTATGATTGGTGTGCTCCAGCCGAAAGAGATAAGAACAGTACACACCGATCGTCGCAGGCAAAAAGAAATAACAGGTGAACAGAGTGTGCTGAGTCCACAGGCTGTACCATTCATCTTGCAGAATTTCAATATTTTGAAGATAATTAAATGTCCCCATAAAAGCGGGGAGAATGGGCAGAATGAAGAAAGCCAGCCAGACAGGACTGCGCTTTAACTTCATCTGTTCCCCGCGAAGTACGTTCCATAACATAAGCTTACCGCTCCTTTCTTGTAAAACACCAGCGTCCGGTTAAATAGATCGCAGCAAACGCCCCCGCAAGCAGCAGGTAACCGCTCCAGTCAACAGGAATATATTGCAAATCTACTATTTTAGTCTCACTGTCCCAATTCATCTTCACCTGTGTCAATACCCCGTAATAGCTCCATAAGACTCCTTTTTGAATGCCCGGCGGCAGGAATAGACTAAAAAGCCCCGCAAAGCTGCCTGTAATTCCAATGACCAAAGGCACCATCTGATTGGAAAACAGCAGAGAAAACACCTGCTGAAGAGCTAAAATAGTAACAGTCACGAAAGTTGTAGTGATCAGATAGTAAAAAAGGTGGTCCAGTGGAAACGGCTCCGTAAATCCTGCAGCTTTCCCCATAACGATTATGAAGATTGCCTGGGCGGCCCCCACTGCGGCCATATGCAGGGAAGCACAGATAAACTTTGCATCATATAAGACACCTGCAGGCATGGCTGTCAGAAGAAGTTTAAAGGTCTGCCCCTTATGCTCCAGATCACAGATCCTTGATGCAGTTATTGCCGCGATCATCGGCATCATGATGGTATTGAACACAGAAAAGCGATACAGGCACTGTATATAACCCTGGGACAGTTCTTTGGCACTCATATCCCGAAATGCCCACATTCCCCACAGGCACTGTACTCCAAACAATGCTGCAATCGTTACCCAGATTTTCCTCCCTCGTATTTTACGAAATTCAAGTAAAATAGCTCTCATCAAAGTTTCACCGCCATTCCTGTTAATTCCAAAAATATGTCCTCCAAAGTTTTTTTCCGTTCTTCAATGCGTACGACACCAATATCTTCTTTTAAAAACTGCAGGAAATATCCTGCCAGAAGATGATCGGAAAGTTTGGGAATCAGTAAGCAGCCCCCCTCTTCCTGACAGACGATCCCCTGGCTGTTTAACACACTGCGGGCCGCCTTATTATCCAGAGTACGTATTGCAATACGGCTTTCACTTCTGTCATGAAGTACAGACAGCCGGTCCTGAAAAACCAGCTCTCCTCCGCTGATGACACCAATATGACCGGCCATCTGATCAATCTCGCTTAATAAATGACTGGATACCATGACTGTTATGCCAAACGAATGGGGAAGTGAACAGATCAGTTCACGTATTTCCTGAATTCCAGCAGGATCAAGTCCATTGGTCGGTTCATCTAAAACAAGGAGCCTGGGATTCCCCAGCAAGGCACCGGCAAGCCCCAGCCTTTGCTTCATTCCCAGGGAATATTGACCAGCCTTTTTATTCTTTTGGTCTTCCAGACGGACAAGCTTCAGCACGCGGTCAATCTCATTGTCCGGCAGCTCTTTTAAGGTACTGATTATTTTTAAATTTTCTTTCCCTGTAAGATGAGTATAGAAGCTTGGGGATTCAATGAGAGAACCCGTTTCTTTTAAAATAGCAAGACGGTTCTTCCTGTTTACCTGTTTATCAAATACAGTAATGGTCCCGCAAGTAGGTTTTGCTAGTCCAAGTATCATCTTCATAGTGGTTGATTTCCCTGCGCCATTAGGACCGAGAAATCCGTAAATCACACCCTCCGGTACTGCAAGGTCTAAATCCTTTACTCCCATGGCAGCTCCATATCGCTTGCATAGACCACTGGTGGTAATCATATTTGCCATAATGTTAATCTCCTTTGCATTTTTAGCTTCAGTCTAACAGAGCTGCCTTACATCAGCCTGTAAGCCACCTTACATTTACCTTAAACATTTACTTTTCCGTTCAAATCTCCGGTATTTCGGTTATAATGATAACAAAACAGATGGAAAGGATCAAACGCCATGAATGATATTTTTGACTGCAAACTTCTTCTTGTTGATGATGAACCGGAGCTTCGAAGAATGGTCGGCAATATGTTAAAGCAAAGTGGTTTCAAAAAAATCGTTTTTGCAGAAAACTGCAGCCAGGCACGAATGCTGTTTACTTTGGAAAAACCGGAAGGCATAATATTGGACGTTTCTCTGCCTGACGGTGATGGTTTTACCCTTATGCGTGAATTCCGCTCCTTATCTGCAGCTCCTGTTTTATTTCTTTCCGCAAGAGATGAAGATGAAAACCGCCTTTTAGGACTGGGACTGGGTGCAGATGATTACATCACGAAACCATTTCTTCCAAGAGAACTGATCCTTCGCCTTCATGCCGTATTAAACCGCACTTATTTCCCCGCTATTTTAAACCAGAAGGAAAAACCCGCCTTTCATCTGGGAAAGACAAAGATAGATTTTAACAGCGGCACAATCTCATCTGCTAAAGGAATCTTTACGCTCACAGCCAAGGAGTATGCACTTCTTGAAAAGCTGTTTGATGACAGGGAGAAGATAGTAACCGGAGACAGCCTCTGCCTTGCAGCATGGGGAGACCCTCTCTACGGTTACGAGAACACACTGATGGTCCACATCCGTCGTTTACGCGAAAAAATAGAGCCGGAACCTTCCGACCCTGAATTTCTGATAACAGTCCGGGGACTGGGCTATAAACTGGTGGGGGTGACATTGTCTTGAAAAGCATGATGAAAATCTTATCCAGATATGTACTTTCAGCCGCATCCGCGGCAATTTTCCTGCTTATCATTAATTTCACCGCTCTGGCTGTATGGCTGTTTCAGGCAGCCGGCGAATACGGAAAAAACTATACAGTTGCTCAGATGGCCGAAGGACTTGTGGTATTTAATAGAGAATACACACTTTCTGAACCTATTGCTGCAGAACTGGATCAGAATCGGCAATGGACTATGCTGATCGATGAGAAAGGTGCTGTCATTTGGAGTAGAAATCTCCCAGCCGATGTGCCCCTGACCTATTCGCTTACTGACGTGGCAGGATTGTCCCGCTGGTATTTAAAGGATTATCCGGTAAAGGTCTGGCAACACAAAGACGGGCTTTTTGTAGTTGGAAACCCGAAAAACAGCATGTGGAAGATCGGCATTGAGTTTCCCATGAAAACAATGGGCAACTTCCGGTTCTGGATACCCTTGTTCTTAATTCTGAATCTTGTTACTGCTGTGATACTTGCCCTGCTCTCTGGTCTTCGGCTGTTTCTCTCCTTAAAAAAACTGACCAAAGGAATTGAAGATTTAGCTCAAATGAAACCAGTATCAATGCCAGCTCAGGGCATTCTTGGGGATCTGGCTTCAGACATCAACCAAGCATCGTCCCAGCTGATCCGTCAGGAGGCAGCTTTAAATAAACGGGATAATGCACGCACAACATGGATTGCCGGAATTTCCCATGATATTCGCACGCCTCTCTCCGTAATAATGGGATATGCTGGTCAGATGGAAGAAGACAATACCCTCACCAGAGACCAGCAGGAACTTGCTGTCATTATTCGCAGCCAGTGTCAGAAAATCAAAGCATTAATTAATGATCTAAACCTGGCTTCCAAGCTGGAGTATGACATGCAGCCTTTACGAAGAGAAGAAATCCGCCTGGCTCCCTTAATCCGCAGTGTCGCAGCCGATCTTTTAAACAGCAGAATTTCAGACAAATATACGTTAAGTGTCTCCATAGACGAGGGTGCACAAAACACTACCTTAAACGGCGACAGTATGCTTATCAAACGGGCCATTACCAATTTAATTTTGAATAGCATGGGGCATAACCCAAACGGCTGTGACATTAAAATTCAGCTGTCCTGGAGTTTTGGAACCACTCTCCTGTCTGTTACAGATAATGGGACCGGTTTTCC
>JAQSYE010000119.1 GCA_029256305.1 Lacrimispora sp.
ATTTCCCTGATTGCTCCTACCTCTAAGGAACGGATTACTACCATTGCTTCGGAAGCAGAGGGATTTGTTTACTGCGTTTCTTCCATGGGCGTAACTGGTGTGAGAAAGGAAATCACCGCTGATATCGGAGATATGGTTTCTCTTGTAAAGGATTCCAAAGACATCCCCTGTGCCATCGGCTTTGGAATTTCCACGCCAGAACAGGCAAAAGAATTAAGTAAATATGCAGACGGTATTATTGTGGGAAGTGCCATTGTGAAGCTTGCCGCCATGCATGGCAAAGATTGTGTTGAACCAATTTGTGACTACATAAGAGAGATGAAATCTGCCATAACAGAGTAATATTCCACTTGACATCCATTTGTACCGGTGCTACACTAGTGCCACAAGAGGGAGCTCGTAGGCGGGCTGAGAGGAAGTTAACAAACTTCGACCTTTATAACCTGATTTGGGTAATGCCAACGTAGGGATTTATACGAGACGGATGTATTTATCTGGGCCTGTACCTATTTGGTATGGGCTCTTTTTTTGTTCCGTGCCGTGAATCCCTCCAAAGAAAGAAGGAGGACTACATATGAACTACACCACACAGATGGATGCTGCAAGAAAAGGTATTCTGACAAAGGAAATGGAAATCACAGCAAAAAAAGAGGGAATTAAGCCGGAGGAGCTTATAAAGCTGGTTGCGGTAGGCACGGCAGTTATTCCCGCCAACAAACACCATGCCTGTTTGGATCCAAATGCCATCGGTTCCATGCTGAAAACAAAAATCAACGTAAATTTGGGAACCTCCAGAGATTTAAACGACATGGATTTAGAACTAAAAAAGGTTGAGGATGCGGTTTTACTGGGAGCGGAATCCATAATGGATTTAAGTTCCTTTGGAGATACCAGAAAATTCAGAAAAAGGCTGACAAGCCAGTGCCCAGCCATGATTGGGACAGTGCCTATTTACGATGCCGTGGTTTATTATCATAAACCTCTTAGGGAAATAACTTCCGAGGAGTGGATTCAGATTGTGGAAATGCACGCTCTGGACGGAGTGGATTTCATGACCATTCACGTGGGCATCAACAAACAGACAGCACACCGTTTTAAAGAAGCGAAGCGCCTGACTAATATTGTATCCAGAGGCGGCTCCATTATCTTTGCCTGGATGGAGATGACGGGAAATGAAAACCCATTTTACGAACACTATGACCGCATTCTTGAAATCTGCCGGGAGCACGATGTAACATTAAGCCTTGGAGACGCCTGCCGTCCGGGCTGTATTGCAGACGCCACGGATATTTCTCAGATAGAAGAGCTGGTTACCCTTGGGGAGCTGACCCGCCGCGCATGGGAAAAGGATGTGCAGGTGATCGTTGAAGGCCCTGGACATATGCCTCTTGACCAGATCGCCGCCAATATGAAAATCCAGCAGACTATCTGCAAAGGCGCTCCTTTCTATGTACTGGGACCTCTGGTTACAGATATTGCTCCTGGCTATGATCACATTACAGCAGCAATCGGAGGTGCCATAGCCGCCGCTGCTGGGGCTTCCTTTCTCTGCTACGTAACCCCTGCGGAACATTTAAGGCTTCCCGATGCCGATGATGTGAAGGAAGGCATTATCGCTGCGCGGATCGCTGCACATGCTGCTGATCTGGCAAAGGGCATTAAAGGAGCAAAGGATTGGGATTACCAGATGAGTGATGCAAGAAAACGGCTGGACTGGGAAGCAATGTTTGATCTTTCCATTGATCCGGAAAAAGCCAGGCGGTACCGTGCCTCTTCCAAACCCGAAAAGGAAGATACCTGTTCCATGTGCGGCAACTTCTGTGCAATGAAAAATATGAATCGGATTTTAGACGGACAAATCGTCAACATCTATGAGGAATAAGACTGGCTTGGAAGGAGAAAAATCATGTATATAAAAGCAGACTCAGACAAAACAGCTACGACCAGGATTTCTTCAGGAATTTCTATTAAAAAAATGGCAGCCGGCGGAATGCTCGTGGCACTCACCGTTTCACTTTCCGGCTTTTCCATTCCCATTGGAGCCTCTAAATGCTTTCCGATTCAGCACCTGGTAAATGTCCTTGCTGGGGTATTTTTAGGCCCCGCTTACGGTGTTGCCATGGCATTTACTTCATCTCTCATAAGAAACTTATCCGGTACCGGAACCCTTCTGGCTTTTCCCGGAAGCATGGTGGGGGCATACTTAAGTGCGCTTCTGTTCCAAAAGACCGGGAAACTTCTCTGGGCTTATGCGGGAGAAATTGTGGGTACCGGTTTTATCGGGGCAATTCTTTGCTATCCGGTTGCAGTGATGATTCTTGGAAAGGAAGTTGCAGTTTTCTTCTTCGTTGTTCCTTTTCTGATGAGCACAGTGTGTGGAACTGTGTTTGCCGCCTTTTTATTAGAAATGCTCCGCAGACTTGGACTGCTCTCCTATTTACGCCGACTCGTTGACTAATGGTTTTTATTTACTCTCAGTCTTTTCTTTAACGATTTAAGAAAGAGGGAAGGTGCTTATGCATCTCCCCTCTTTCTATCTCTTCATATTAAATTTATAACTGACGGAACCTTTCTAGTTTCTTCCAGGCACCAGTGTAAACTCAAATATAAATTCTTCTTCCTCAAACATATATTCTTTCCGAAGTTCCGGTCCGCAACTTTCTGAACCGATTCCGTTCTGTCTGTAGTCCACACAGAATTCTGTATAGCCAGAAGGCGTCAGCTCATAATTATGGGCTTTCTCTGTCAGCTCTTCCTGAATATATTCGGAAGCGTGGAAGGAGAAAGTTTTATCTGCTGCAACAGCGAGTGACAGATCGCCCCCCTCTATGGTTACAAAGTCACAATCACTTCTGCTTCCGTTTTCCTGAGGTCTTAAATAATCTTCATGCATCTCTCTTACACTGGAAGAGAACAAACCATGATAGCTGGCATTTCTCTTATCTATATAGTTTTCAACAGGACCAAGTCCGAAATAGGTTACCTGACCCATCTGCTTTGGAAGGAACAGTCTGAGACCAAACCGGGGAAGTTCCGGGAATTCCATATCTCTTTTCACATCCAGTCTTCCGTTTAAAGAACCATCTGCACCGATGGTCCAAACCGCATCTATCTTTAAAATAGGCTGAATGGGGGCTGCCACCATAGACATCGAAGTCAATATTACAAGGCCACCATCTTTTTCTTCCCACTTAGTTTCATATCCACGGGAAGAAGCGCGGTGATAGTGGGCCTCTATCCATTTACTTTTAATATCACTGTCATTATCTGTAGGTGCTCTCCAGATATTAATTTCCATAGGACGTTCCAGAATAGAATGATTTTCAAAGTTCATATTCTGGAATGTTCCGGTGAATTTATTGTAGGTGTAAAAAAAGCTTTTTCCTCTAACACGGATATAACGGTCATCTTCAGAAATCTCAAATGCGCCCTTTTCTTCTTTCTTCTTTAAGAGTGCAGCTGCTGTCTGGTTTCTCATGTCCGCATTTTCCAAAAGAACTTCATCAAAACCAAGAAGACTTCCTGCTTTTACAAGAGCATTGCTTTCTTTCAGATAATAGCTTATCTTTAAGTAGCATTTACCGGCTGCCGGAACGTCGAAGTTCAGAGGCAGTCTGCACTCCTGCTGCGGCATAAGTTCAGGCATATCAGTTTCTCCAACTATTCCCGTTGTTATTACCTCTCCGTCACAGCTCACCTCATAACCAATGAATCCATACTCCTTAAAGTTGGTGAAATGAAGGTAATTATGAAGAGTCAGCTCTTTTTTCTTCTGATCAAAGGAAACTACCCGTACCGGACGGTTTACATTCTTAAACTCCATAAGACCTGTATGGGGTCTTCTGTCCGGATATACAAGCCCATCCATACAGAAATTACCATCATGAGGATATTCCCCATGATCTCCGCCATAGAGATACATTGGCTTTCCGTCAATGGTTCTTCCCTGGTAAATTGCATGGTCGCACCATTCCCATACAAAACCGCCGCATACCCGGTCATACTGTTCAAATACCTGGAAGTATCCCTCTAAATCACCAGGTCCATTTCCCATGGCATGACTGTATTCACAGAGAATAAAGGGCTTTGCTGTTTCCCTCTTTGTGTACTCGATAATTTCATCCAGACTGGGATACATACGGCTGAATAAATCGATATTGGAGAATTCGTAGGTTTTATCCACAGCAATGTATCTGGCGCCCTCATAGTGGGTAAGTCTGGTTGGATCATAGGATTTTGTCCAGGATAGAGCTTCCTCAAAGGTGCATCCATACGCGCATTCATTTCCCATGGACCAGATTACCACGCAGGGACGGTTCTTATCTCGTTCAACCAAAAGCTTCGTTCTGTCAACGGTTGCTTCTATGAATTCTGGATTGTCTGCAATGGCGCGGTTCCAGCGATCTCTCCAAACCTCTGTGGTGCGATTTGCCATATAAATATAACCGGTTCCATGGCTCTCATTATCTGCCTCATCAATGACATAAAATCCATATTCATCGCAAAGCTGATAGAACTGAGGCGCATTGGGATAATGACTGGTACGGATGGCGTTGACATTATGCTCTTTCATCAGACGTAAATCACGCTTCATCTGATCCAGGCTGATTGTAAATCCGGTAACAGGATCACTGTCGTGGCGGTTTACACCATGAAACTTGATTTTTTCTCCATTTAAATATACCACACCGTCAAGAATGGCGATTTCCCTGATTCCCAGGCGGTCAACGATTACTTCCTGACCGGTCTCAAATATAACGGTATAAAGATATGGATTTTCTGCATTCCAAAGCACCGGATTTTCTATATCAAACTCTATCTTTCCTTCAACAGGATATCCTTCTTTTCTTGCAACCGTATTTCCATCTCTGTCTGTTACCGTTACCGTTACCGGCATCTCTTTTCCGATAAAGGTGATTGCTGCCTGGATATGAGTCTGGTTGTTTCCTACAGAAGTGGTCAGGAAATAGTCAAAAATACCTTCCTCTGGTCTCTTTAACAGATATACATCCCTGAAAATTCCGGTCATACGGAATTTATCCTGATCTTCCAGATAACTTCCATCACACCATTTTAAAACAAGAACGGAAAGAGTATTGTCTCCCTCCCGGATCACTCCAGTAACATCAAACTCACTGGTTCCGTGAGAAACCTGACTGTATCCCACATAACTGCCATTTAACCATACATAGAAGCAGGAATCTACTCCCTCAAAGTTTAAGCAGGCTCTGGGTGCATCTTCGTCCCTCTTATAGACAAAATGATGGACATAGGCACCGCAGGGATTCTCAGCCGGAACGTAAGGCGGATCCATAGGAAACGGATACCGGGTATTGGTATACTGGTGCTTATCAAAGCCGTAATTCTGAAAGCAGCCGGGTACCGGAATCTCATCAAACCGGGAAGTATCAAAGCCTTCCATGAAAAATTCTTCTTTTACATCGTAAATGCTGTCATAATAGCGGAATTTCCAGTTGCCGTTTAGCAAAAAGAAACGGTCGGATTTCTCCCTCTCCTGTGTTAAATCAAAATTGGCTTTTGAATCCGGAATATAATAAGCTCTGTGTGGCATGGTATTTTCATGTAGCAGATGCAGATTTTCATAATGTTTGGGTACGATCATAGTCGACTCCTCCTTATTTTCTTATCTATTATTATAAGATCACAGAGTAAAAAATCCATATCATTGATTGAACAAAACATGCACAAAATGATACAGCTACTTTCGGTTAATGCCATCCGTCTCACCACCTCACGTGTAGTTTTTTATATTAAAAAAGAGACGGAGTTGACCGCCTCTGTAAATTCTGTTTTTTGTTTTATTTAAAAACATCAGGATATTGATTAACAATTCCATTTGTCATCATATCAGCCATTACCAATGCCTGCTCTTCAATTTGATCAAAACCGTTAATACTTTCCAAATACTTTCCGGTTAACAGATTAACAGCTTCCTCTTTCGTCATTTCCAAATGTTTATATAGCATAGTTTTCCAATCTTCCCCAGACCAATAGGGATTGATACCCGCGAGAAAGTCAGCTATCTGATCAGCATTTGCATACCATCTTTTTTCTGCATCTGCAGCAGCATTATTATCGCCGGCCTTGGCCGCCTTTACAAGTTCTGCAGCAATTACAAGATGATTTGTCAATAGATCTGCAAATGTAGAAGCCTCCTTATCTCCATAAAGTAGCTTCAGTAATGCTTCAAAGTCTTTCGGGTTTCTGAGCAGGCGGTTTGTGACGAACTCTGCATCTGGCAGATCGAATACTAAACTTAAAATAGTAAGCCTGGTCCAAGTAACATGCTGTTCCCATAGTCCACGTATATAATCACTTAAGTCCGCCTGTGATTCACTTATTTTATTGGCATCATATCGAACTGAGGAAAAATATCCTAATCCAGGATTGACGCAGATAACTTGCCCAACAATAAGATTTTCTGGATCTAATCCAGGATTAACTGCCATGATTTTATCGATAGTTGTATCAAACATTCGGCTAATCAAAAATAAGGTGTCCCCTGGACATATTCTATAACAAATTGTTTTAAATGGGTATTGCGGCATTTATTCACGACCTTAATAATTTATACTTATAATTATTAGTATGATCATTTGTATAAAAGGTAACCTAGGCAGGCTTTACTTAGTCACTTTTTATTTATTAATCTATGAATTGAAATCTTCATCAAATCAGTTATAATAATAATGAAGCTTTGGCTTATAAATAATATTACAATAAAAAAGGGGAATTATGACTATGAAAAAATCAAAACTTCTAACAGCAGCACTTTTAATCTCTACATATTCTTTAATGACTGCCTGCAACAAATACACTGATGCAAAAGCAACACCAACAACAGCATCTCCCACAATGGAAAGTACTACTATATCATCAACAGAAGATACAATAGCAGATACAACTGCCAATAAAGAGAAGTTACCAAATTTAGATAATCTTAAAGATAAACTTAGAAATTTTGCTTCTCAAATTGGAATTAGCGAAATAACAGATGCTTACTATGACAACATTAAGAAAATTGATTCTGATACAATCTTTTTAGATGTCGTATTAACAACTAATTTATATAAAGTAAAGTGCAACTGTTCTTATAGTGATTTTACTGATTCATGGAAAATTCTTTCTGCAGAAAACAATGAAACTAATCACACTTACTATATTTTACCTGGTAATGAAGATTCTGTAGATCTTTACGATTACGCTACAGATGATCTCATCTCTAAGAAAAAGGAAAATTTAGAAAAAAAGGATGTAGTAAAGGAATTTAATGAAAGCATGGAAAGTATCAACGAAGACTATGACGCCAAACTAAATAGCATTGCTGATAAATATAACTCCAAAAAATAATATCATTTCCCGCTGTGTAGACGGCTATAATAGGGTGGATAAAATGATAACATATATGCCGAAAGGAGCCCTCCCTTCATGTACACAAACACAGGTTATATGAATTTGACAGATGACCAACTGGAAAGTATGAAGAACCCATTAAGAGTCAACAGCTGCGGCGTGTACCGTCTGGTATCTCTCCCGATTATGTCAACCTTTCGTCCACTGGGCCGATCAGACTATCAACTTCTTTATATTGCAGCCGGAAAGGCCTTTTTTACCTTTAATGGATCTATTACGGAAGTATCCGAAGGCAGCATGGTTTTATATCCTCCCCATACCCCCCAGCAATATGCTTATTATATAGACGATAAGCCGGAAGTTTACTGGCTCCACTTCACTGGCAGTGATGCTGGTACTCTAACGAGTGAAGCAGGATTTTCTGAAACCCATATCCTGTATACCGGAATATCTTCCAAATACCAGGAACTGTTTCTTTCAGTAATCCGGGAAATACAGCTTACCCGCCCCTCCTTTGAGGAGCTGTCAGCCCTTTATTTAAAGCAGCTTTTCATCCTTCTGAAGCGGATCAAAGAAGAAGGCGGCTTTAAGAAAACCGAAATTCAGAGAGAAATGGAGAAAGCAGTCCGTTTTTTTCATGAGAATCTGGCAAATAACATCGAAATTGAAGCGTATGCAAGACAGCTTCACATGAGCACCTGCTGGTTTATCCGAAGCTTCAAGGAATATGCCGGAATGCCTCCTGGAAGGTATTTAACCGATATACGGATCAGGAAAGCCAAAGAACTATTAGAAAGCACGGATTACAGCGTAGGAGAAATAGGAGGAATCATAGGATATGACAATCCCCTCTATTTTAGCCGTATTTTTAAAAAAACTGCCGGGGTCTCTCCGGCTGAATACAGAAAGGCGGCAAGGTGAGATTATCTACCTGCCGCCTTTCTTCTACCGTTCTATGACACTATAGGTCTGCCGGTATTCCTTGGCTGTCATACCCATATATTTTTTAAAAATTCTTCTGAAATAATCCACGTCTTCATAACCGCACCGGTAAGCAATCTCACTTCCCGTTAAATTGGTCTCAATCAGCATTCTGCATGCCTTATTAAGCCGGGCTTCATGAATTCCTTCCGTAAGAGTCTTTCCATAAACTGCATGATAAGTGCGCCCTAAATAATCCGGACTGCATTCCAGCTGTTCGGCTAATATAGAAGCCGATAACGGTTCTTTTAAATGGTTTCTGATGTACTGCCCTGCCTGATTGGCCAGAAGCACCTTTTGCCCATTAACCTCCATAGGAGAAAGAGAGTCGCTCAACTCGCAAAGCAGCTCTAACAAAACCAGGTTTAAAATGGTTCTGTCCTCTCTGCATACGTTCTGTCTCTTAATAAACCGACGAAACAACTCCTCAAACTGCTGGGGTTTTCCGATTCGTATCAGCTGGGGAAGTGACATAATGTCTGTTCCTGTTTCTTCCGCCTTCTCCTCCATGTGAAAATGAAGCCAGTAGAAATTTAAGTCCTTACCAAACTCTCTGGTTCCCCAGTGATGTCTGCCAGGAAATAAAATCAGGGCTTCCCCCTCCTCCACTTCATATTCCACATCCTCTTCTGCAATTCCAAGTACACCAGAATTGACATAGATGATTTCAAAGGAATCTATGACACGATCTGCGTGCCGCCCCTTTCCCCCTGTAACCAGATATCCTGCATTCAATGCCCTTACTGGAAGAACTGCCTTTAGATGTAAGTAATGTTCCATGTGTAGCCCCCTCTGTCGTCTTCAAGTCGGAATCATCCAGTTTTTCTCTTCTTTTTCCTCTTGTAACCTTTAACCCAAACTGGCAATATAGAGAAAGTGTTTTTATTTCTATAAAAATGATAGCAGATCTACGAATAAAAGAAAAGGGGAATACGGCAGATTTGCCGTTTATATAAAATGGTTACGGACTTGATTAAAAAAAAATCGGCGCTTTCCAACAAGGAAACAACGCCAATGACAGCTGTAGATTTTTCAAAAGGAAGAAATCTTTTTATTGCCGAAGGTTGCTGCGCCAATGGTATTGTTACACTCACCACAGGTGCCTTCCTCTCCGGATACGCCAGTTCATTGGGAGCTGATGACTCCTTAAACGGCATCATTGGTTCCATTCCGATCCTTCTTTGCAGTCTCCAGATGTTTTCATCCATTCTTTTAGAAAGCCTGAGGAGAAAAAAAAGACTGATCGTTGGTTTTTCCTTCGTTCACAGATTGCTGCTTTCACTGATGTTCTTTCTTCCGTTATTTATCACACAGCCAGCAATCCGTCTGGCGGCGGTGGTCATTCTTTATGGAATCGCCCACTTTTTCGGCGCATCCATCGGTACCGGAACAGGCAACTGGATTCTCCAGCTGATTCCCCAAAATATAAGAGGCGACTATCTTGGTAAAAAGGATTCTTTTGCCTTTGCCTTCTCCACTGTTTTAAGCCTTATTATGGGCAGAATCATGGACTGGTTTCGAAACGGCGGCATGGAACAGACCGGCTTTCTAGTCGTGGGAGTTACCGTTCTTGTGATTGCATGTACGGATTTCTGGTGTCTGTCATCCATACGGGAACCGGAAAGTACTCCCCATAATCAGAAACTAAAGGATGTCCTTCTTGCTCCAATCGCTGACATAAAATACCGGAAGGTTATGTTCACTTACATATTCTGGAATCTGGCACTTCAGATCGCCGGTCCTTTTTTCAGCGTATATATGGTCACCGGACTGAAGATGGATTATACGTATATCACATTCCTTGGACTGATTTCATCTACCGTCCGTATTCTTGCAGCCTGGCTTTGGGGAAAGCTGGCAGATGCCACATCCTGGCTTCTTGCAGGCAGGCTTTCCATGGGACTGCTTGGTTTTATCCATATCAGCTGGCTTTTTATGACGCCTGATACCTGTTACACCCTTCAGCCAGTTTTACAGGCCTTATCGGGAGCTGCATGGGGCGGAATTGCTATTTCCGTTTTTAATCTGCAATATCACTATGCACCGGAAGAAAAACGGGTTCTATATGTCAGCGCCAATTCATCCTATGCCGGACTTTGCGGCTTTTTATCCACCCTATTAGGGGCCAGTCTGCTGACCATACTGCCTTCGTTTAAAATTGGAAACCTGCCGGTCAGCGGAATGCAGATTCTCTTCCTGCTGTCCGGGTCCTTAATCTTAGGCTGCGTTCTTTACATGGGAAAATTGAAAAAATACTGACCGGTTACGGATCCTTTCTCCGGTCTTTGCAGGACTCCCGAATCACAAGTTCCGGCTTTAGTACCCGTTCCACCCGGCTCTCTTCATCCGGAATACCATGAATCTTTTCCAAAAGCAGTTCAGCTGCCATTGCGCCCATTCGTTCCTGGGGGTGTGCAATGGTGGTCAGTTTCACCATGCCATTTTCTGCTATAAAAGAATTGTCATATCCGGTAACAGATATGTCCTCCGGAACAGAACGCCCTTCTTTCTCTATGGTCTTAATAATCTCAAAAGCAATCTGATCGTTGTAACAGACAATCCCATCAACAGGAACCTTATCCTCCAGCATGATCTTTAGAACTTCAGAAGGCTTGGCCGACCGGTCCTCAGTATGATACCAGATCACCATATCCGGATCATAAGAAAACCCGTTTTCCTGGAGAGCGTTCACAAAACCTTTGTGCCTGTCTCTCCCCTGGCTGTCATCTGCCTTAAAAATCCCCAGTATATGCTTATGCCCCAGATCAAGAAGGTATTTTGTCACCAGATATCCACCCAGACAATCATCAAGCCTGATATGGGGTTTGCTCTTCATCTGAGTATAATAACCCTGTATAAACACATAGGGTATTTTATAAAAATCCAGCTTGTCATAGAGCCCCCTGTGACCGCAGAGAATCTCGCTTTTGCTCGGTTCAATAATGAGTCCGTCCACGTCTTTTTCCAGGATTTCTTCTAAACATTTGCTCTCTTTTAATCTGCTGTTTCCCGTATTTTTAATAATGATACTATAGCCGTTTTCCGTCAATACCTGGTCGATTCCCTGAATCAGCCGCGGGAAAATATAGTCGGACAAATAGGTGGTGATCACCGCTATATTGCCCGACCCTTTTTTCCTTCCCGCTTTTCTGGACACAAAGGTACCTCTGCCATGTTCCGCTTCAATGTAGCCTTCCTGCTCCAGTATGGACAGGGCTTTTCTCACCGTATGACGGCTGATATGGTAAAC
>JAQSYE010000120.1 GCA_029256305.1 Lacrimispora sp.
CGGAGTGCTCACAGCCGAAAGCGGAACCTATCAGCTCCTTTATGCTGTGGCAGACGGCTTCTTCTATTACCTTCCGGTAATACTGGGATATACAGCTTCAAAAAAATTTGGTCTAAATCCATTTACAGGTATTGCACTTGGCTGTGCACTGGTTTATCCTAAAGTAGTGGCACTTACTTCCAAGGATGTAATGGAAGTGCTGTTTGCCGGATCCATGTTTGAATCCAATATTTATGCTACTTTTATGAAGATTCCTGTAATTATGCCTAAAAGCGGTTATCCGTCTTCTGTAGTACCCATCATTCTTGCTGTATATGTGGCATCTAAGATTGAGAAGTTCTGGAAACGGGTGATACCAGATGTAGTTAAGAACTTCCTGGTTCCTACACTGACCCTGATGGTTGCAGCACCTTTAACCTTTGTTGTAGTTGGTCCTCTGGCAAATTCCGTTGCAGCAGTCATCGGTTACCTGACCCAGGCTGTTTATAACGCAAGTCCTGTATTAGAAGGTGCAATTGTAGGCGCGTTCTGGCAGGTACTTGTAATTTTTGGACTTCACTGGGGATTGGTTCCCGTCTACATAATGAATCTTAATACACAGGGATTCGACAGCTTCATGCAGCCCTATTTTGCGGCCTCCTTTGCACAGACAGCAGTAGTAATGGCAGTGATGTTTAAGACAAAGGATAAGAATTTAAAGAGCCTTTGTATTCCGGCAACAATTTCTGGTATTTTCGGTGTGACGGAACCTGCTATTTATGGAATCTCTCTGCCAAAGAAAAAGCCATTTATTATTTCATGTGTGGCAGCTTCCATTGGCGGTGCAATTATCGGAGCCGGTAATGTAAAGAAGTATATGTCCGGTGCTTTGGGAATTTTTGGTTTTCCTGCTTATATCAATCCTGCAAACAATGATACATCCAGTATACCCTGGGTAACAACGGGTGTAATCGTTGCGATGGTGGTTGCATTTGCAGCCTGTTTCATACTCTACCGGGATGAAGAAACGAAGAAGGTTTCCAATTGATTACGTAATATAACAGAAAGAAAGGAAAGATAAAAACGATGAGAAAAGATTTTTTGTGGGGAGGCGCAACAGCAGCCAACCAGTGTGAGGGTGGATATCTGGAAGGTGAAAAAGGCATGGGTACAGTAGACGTAGTGCCATGGGGTGAAAACCGTTTTCCCATTATGCGGGGAGAGATGGATTATAAAGATCTTCCTGACGACTCCTATTATCCATCGAGAGAAGCCATTGACATGTATCATCACTATAAGGAAGACATTGCACTTTTTGCAGAGATGGGCTTTAAATGTTATCGTTTTTCCCTTTCCTGGTCAAGAATTTTCCCCATTGGGGAAGAGGAGTTACCAAATGAGGAAGGTCTTAAATTTTATGAGGAAATAATTGATGAGCTGTTAAAGTATAACATGGAGCCGGTTATCACCATCTGTCATTTTGATGTGCCGTTAGCTCTGGCAGAAAAATATGGCTCCTGGAAGAACCGTAAACTGATCGACTGCTTTGTCCATTACTGTGACGCGATCTTTCGCAGATTCAAAGGGAAGGTCAAATACTGGATCACCTTCAATGAGATTAATATGCTTTTACACCTGCCATTCATGGGAGCAGGAATACTCTTTGAGGAAGGGGAAAACAAAAACCAGATTAAATACCAGGCGGCTCATAACGAATTGGTGGCATCTGCCAAGGCAACCAGACTTGCACATGAGATTGATCCGGAGTGCAGAGTTGGCTGCATGCTGGCAGCCGGGAATTTTTATCCCTACAGCTGTAGCCCGGATGATGTATGGAAAGCGATGGAAAAGGATCGGGATAACTATTTCTTTATTGATGTTCAGGCCAGAGGCCAATATCCTTCCTATGCAATAAAATTCTTTGAAAGAGAAGGAATTAACTTAAATGCAGAGGTAGAAGATTACCGGATACTAAAAGAGAATACCGTTGATTATATCTCGTTCAGCTACTATTCTTCCCGTTGTGCCTCTGCAGATCCGGATATTCTAAAGAAATCCACAGCCGGAAATGTAATGAAGAGTATTAAAAATCCCTATTTAAAGGCCTCTGACTGGGGCTGGCAGATTGATCCGCTTGGACTTCGTATTACCTTAAACACGCTGTATGATCGTTACCAGAAACCTCTTTTTATCGTGGAGAACGGACTTGGAGCTGCTGATGTGATGGAAGCAGACGGCACTGTGTCGGATGATTACCGAATTGATTATTTACGGGAGCACATAAAAGCCATGATGGATGCGGTGGATATGGATGGAGTGGACTTACTGGGATATACTCCATGGGGGTGCATCGACCTGGTAAGTGCTTCTACGGGAGAGATGAAAAAACGATACGGATTTATCTATGTGGATAAAGATAATGAAGGAAATGGAACCTTAAAGCGAAGCAGAAAGAAATCATTTTACTGGTATCAGAAGGTGATTGAGACAAACGGAGCTTCTCTGGAATAAAAAGTGTTGTGCCTGCGCCGGTAATCCTGCGCAGGCACAACACTTTTTATCAGTAAATCACGGATATCTGGTTTCTTCCAGCATTCTTTGCCTGATAAAGGGCAACGTCGGAACGTTCCATCAGACTTTCCAGGGTATCGGTATCCAGGTGGTAAAAGGTCACGCCTACACTGATTCGAAGAGGAATCCGTTCCTGATTTTCTGTATAAAATTCTAGCGCTTCAATTCGTCTGCATAGTAGTTCAGCTGCCAGCGCAATTTCCTCTTCACTAAAGCCAAGAACCAGTGCAGCAAATTCCTCTCCGCCGATCCTCCCCAGTAAATCCTGTCCTTTTATAAGATTCTGGCATTCTTCCGTCACCATACAGATTGCCCGGTCCCCCACGTTATGTCCAAAAGAGTCGTTGATGGTTTTAAACCGGTCTATGTCAATCATGAGAAATGCAGCTGTCTGACCGTGTTCCTTGATGTTCAGAAGCCTTTTATTGGCTGTTTCCATAAAGCTTCTTCGGTTCATGATTCCCGTGAGCATGTCGGTTCTTGCCTGTATTTTAAGCTCCTGTTCTGTTCTTTTGCGATCCGAGATATCTTCTAAAGTGGAAAGAAACTGAACGATTTTCCCTTCTTCATTTAAAATAGGAGTAAGAATTATATTTTCCCAGATGAAATCCCCATTCCTTTTCTTATTTACAATTTCACTGCTCCATTGTTTCCCCGAGAGAATTGTATTCCATAAATTGTGATAAAACTCCTTGTTGTGATAGCCGGATTTTAAGATTCTTGGATTTTTTCCTAAAACTTCCTCCAAATCATATCCCATAAGCCGTAAAAAAGTTGGATTTGCATATTCAATTTCTCCCGATGTATTGGTAAGAATAAAAGACATGGGACTCTGCTCCATAATTGCCTGAAATGTATCCTCACTTTTTTTCAGCTTCTGGGTTAATTCCTTGTTTGAGGTGATATCACGGATCACGCTGATGATATATGTACTGTTTTGAAATCGTGTAATCTGTGATGAAATCAAGGCGTTTAATTCTTTTCTATCTTTGGTAAGAATTGTGATTTCCAGGTTTTTGCAGCTGCCATCCATCTCCATGATCCGAAAAAACTGGTCTCTGTCACCTAAGTCTCTCCAGAACTTTAAATCAAGCGTTGTTTTTCCCAAAGACTCCTCTTTTGTATAACCCGTTAATGTTGTGTAAGTTTCATTAACATCTATTATTTTTCCAGTGGGCAGTTCAGAAATAAATACGGTATCAGGGATTGTTTTAAAAATGAGACGAAAGCGCTCCTCCGCATACGTCCTGTCCGCATGCTCTCTCTGGACAGTCATGACAATAAAGCAATAGGTCCATAAAAGGATACCGGCAATAGAGAGAAAATAGCTCATGAAGGAAAAAAAGGTTGAAAAGTTATAGTTTTGTGTCTCTTTAAAAAAGGTAAGTAAAGCACGGAGGGTAAAAAAGGTTCCATAAGGAATACATGCTGCGGCAATAAGCCTGGTGGCCGGACGGACAGAGTTTATGGTATGACTGCTTAATATTTTACTATTTTGAAAACTAGCAAAGGCAAAAACAAGGCATAATACAATAATCCGGTAGCTTTTGTTGACATTGACAAAGGAAAACCAGAAATAACCAGCAAAAAACAGAATAGAAAGTAACAGCAGTTTCTTTTTAGCAACTGGCAAATCTAAGAATTTGGAAAAGCCTATGTTTAATGCCAATATGGAAAAATAAAATGAAATATTAGAAAAAAACACCAATAGGTTTCCATAGCGGGAACCATACTGACAGGCATAAAGCAGTCCGCAGACGGCTGAAAAAATGCAGCTGAAAAGTAAGTAATTCATACCGGGATAAATTTTAATAATGCGGAAAACAAACAGCATAATGAGAACCTGTATGAAGCTGATATAAAAGTAAACAATGGCAATTGTGGGTATATCCAGAACCATAGCTGCTGCCTCCATTCTAGTCTGATTAAACCAATTTTAATATGTTTTATTATAAAAAGCAACCGGATATATGGTATTAAAAAGTTCTTAAATTCTAAAATTTATAGTTCATGCATATGAATGGAGCAGGGGGAGGTGAAGAGATGAGAAACACATTAGTTCTATATGAAAGCAGATATGGTTTTACCAAAATGGCCGCTTTGCAGGCGGCTCTCGTACTGGGTCCCGGAAAATGTATGCGCTTATCAGAGTTTAATGATAATAAACAGGAATGGGATCTGATTGTGCTGCTGATTCCAGTCTATTATGAAAAACTGGATGAGGGTGCTGTTGAAAACATAAAAAATAATCTGGACCGGCTAAAAAAAGGAAAGATAGTACTTTTTTGCACCTGTCTGGCAAAAGAATATGCAAAGAGATATCTGCAGCCGGTGAGTGAACTCCTTGGAAGCTGCGTTATATTTCAGGAAGGAATCGCAGGGAATCTGATTTTAAACCAGCTGGATCAGGAAGACAGGGGTAAAACGACGTCATTTTTTAAATCAGCAGGACTTAAGAAACAGGATTATCTTTGTTTTGATCAGGACTGGTATGTTGAAACACTGCTTGGCATTAAAGAGTGGAAGGACAATCCCACGAAGGCAATGGATGAAAAAAAAATCCTTGACTTCAGTGAGGAGTTTCTCATAAACCATGATACATGTTCTTTATCAACCGGATATGGGAAAAGGGTTCGCGCCACACCCATAGAGTACCGGTATAAGAATGGGTTTTTATATATCTTAAGTGAGGGCGGAGAGAAGTTTGCCAATATTTTGCTTAGTCCCAAAGTTTCAGTCGCAGTTTTTAATGAGTTTCAGGGAATGAACCGGTTAAGAGGGATGCAAATCAAAGGTACGGCTGAAATAATAGAAACGGGAAGCGAAGAGTACCGTGAATTTCTGGCTATGAGAAATTTAAAATATGAAAATGTGATGAGACTTCCGGCCTCTCTTTATCTAATAAAAATTACAATATGCAGGATTGAATTTTTGTGGTCTGGTTTTCGTGATATGGGTGTTGACGTAAAACAGATTTTAACCTTTTCTAATCCATCTAAATAAAAAAATACAATAAGTATATACTAAGTACAAATGATTAAGGAAGAAGGAGGCAAGAAAAGATGAAACAGTTAATTGACTGTGCGGACCAGTATATCAGGCAGTGCAGAATCAAGGATTTTGCATTATTAAAAATTTGTCTGTGTGCATTAGGTATAATAATTGGACTTTCCATTCCGGAAAAAAAGAGGAAGTGGCCTCTTACAGCGGCAGGTTTTGTATTCGTCTTCAGTTATGTCATGCTTATGGCAGAATTCATGAAGATTTATATGGATGAAAGGTGAAATGGATCAGACAGAAAAGCCGGTTATGTTAGTTCTTAGGAAAGCTGATGTAACCGGCTTTTTCTGTACATATTCAGTAGTAAATTTCCCTATGACCATCTATGCTTTCTGACAGAGACCGTTTCAAATAGTCCTCGGCCCCTTTAAAATTCCTTTCTTCAATCATGGTACACAGCTCATTTGTGTTTTCATAAAGAGCTGGGATTCCATATAAGGCACAGAAGCGAAGCCAGAGAGTGCAGGTCAGCGATTTGAATGAACGGAATATCAAAGGAAGGAGAGAATTCCCGGAAAACAGTGCCAGATGATGGTGAAAGTCAAATGCGGATTCCGCCGCTTCCTGTGCGCAGGAGGCTCTGCCAATGGCTTCCGTCAGACTCCGCAGTTTAGAAAGCTCTGAATCTGTTATGTCTGTTGATCTAAGATCGATTGCAAGGGTATCAAGGGCAATTCTAAGCTCTAAAATAGACCGGATTTCTTCTTTTCGCAGCACCCCTCCATTATAATTGACAATGGAAATAAATGTATCCAAAGTGCCTTCTTTTCTGTAGTCCGCTATATAAATTCCCTGTCTCTGGCGAATGTCAAGAAATCCTTTTTCTGCCAGAGCGATTACGCCTTCATTGACTACGGATCTGCTGATCTGCATGGTCGTCGCCAGTTCCCGTTCCGGTGGAAGCCTGGTTCCGATTGGGAGCCGTCCGGACAGTATTTGAGATTCCAGTTCCTTTTCGAAAAGTTCTTTTAATGTAGGCGCATTCAGCTTTTTAAACTCCATATAATTGCTTCCCCCCTGTTTCTGTGTGATTGTTCCTGGTTCAGCCAGTAACCACAATTCTAATTATATGGTAAATTTGTATAAAAGGCAATGAAAATTACTGTGAAAACCTCTAGTTTTCAGTTAAATATTAGGAAGATTTTGACAAAAGTGAAAACAGAGTGTTAAAATATAAACAAAGAAATAAAATTAATTGGGGGTAAAAAAATGTTTGTATTTCAATCAGCGAAGGGTGGAATCCCTGTCACTTATCTTCTCATGTGGTTTTTAGTATTTGCTTCGCTATTCCTATTAAATGAGGTGTCACGGCGCTATAAAATGATTGGTTTGCTTTTCTTCTTCGTCATGCCCGCCGTATTATCCGTTCTCTGGTTTACAGTGCTGAAAAAGAGTACATATACGGACTGGTTTCATCTTGCAAAGGTCTATTCTGCAACGGCAGGCTGCATCGGTTTCTGGTTAATCAGGCATTATAAAAGAACGAGGAAGGACAAAACCGTATTCCGCCTATGTGACAGCCGGATTGCACTTTGTTTTCCTCCGTTAATTCTGGCTGTTAATATTATGGAAGCTGTGACAAGAGACATAGAAGTTGGAATGACTTACCGTACCATAGCCCAGGACGCAACAGCGGATGTTTCCGTGCTTTTAATGGGAGGTTCCTGGAATTTTATGAATGCAGCGGCAGGGATTTTAAATATCATTACCATAACCGGGTGGTTAGGCATCTGCCTCAGAAAAGTAACAGAGAAAGACAAGAGTAAGGATATGCTTTGGCCCGACATGCTTTGGTTCTGGATCGCAGCCTACGATATATGGAATTTTGCCTACACCTATAACTGCCTGCCTCACCATGCATGGTACTGCGGACTGGCACTTTTACTTGCACCTACTCTTTGCGCATTTACTGTGGGTAAAGGTGCATGGCTGCAACACCGGGCTCAGACGCTTGCTCTCTGGTGTATGTTTGCACAGACCTTTCCAGGTTTTCAGGATGTGGGACAATTCCGGGTGGATTCGTCTTATAAGCCAGGCATTTACTTTGCAGTGAGCCTGATTGCGCTGTTAATCAACGCAGCTGTGGCAGTATATATGGGGATTAATATCTGGAAGAAGCACCGCAGCCCATATGGACCGGAGCTTTATACAGATTTGAAATCATACGGGGATGTGAAAGAGTTAGCGGAAATAAAAACAACAGTATAGCAATATATAGCAGTATAGCAGGAGGATTGGTATGCATGAACTGGGAGCCATGTGGGAAGTGGTCCGGATTGTGGAGAATGTGGTCAGAGAGCAAAATCTGACACAGGTTGAAAGCATTGTGCTGCAGATAGGTGAGATGGCTTCGGTGATACCCTATTATGTGGAACAGTGTTATCCTGCCGCGGTTAATGGGACTTTATTGGAAAACACCCGCCTGAATATTGAAATTCTTCCTGCCAATGGCTGCTGCAGGCAGTGCCATAAAGTATTCCACGTTACAGAAGAATATGTAAGGTGCCCCTTCTGTCAAAGTTTCTCTTGGGAGCTGTCAGGAGGAAGGGAATTTATGATTAAGGAGATTGTGGCATATTAACTCCGTATCTATTAAATCAGTAAAATTGTATTGGAATTTATACTTCGTTAAATTATTGACATCTTGCCTTTTCAGTTGTATATTTGACATGGAGTAAACGATATTTTTTTACTGATTGATGAGAGGAGACTACTATGCTGAAATTAATGAGATCACCTTTAAAATACGTACAGGGGCAGGGCGCGTTGCTGGAGGTCTATGAAGAAACAAAGAACCTTGGAACATCATTTCTTTTTATCTGCAGCAACAGCGGGTATAAAAACTGCCATGAGAAGATTGAAAAAAGCTTTGAGGGAAAAGATGCCGGATTGAAATTTGAGATTTTCGGCGGAATCAGCTCCATTGGAGAAGTAGAACGGATGCAAAAGATTGTCAGAGAGAATCAGATCAACTGTGTGGTCGCTGTTGGAGGCGGTTCTGCCATTGATACAGCAAAAGCAACCGCTCATTATGAGAAACTGCCGGTAGTTATTATTCCTACAGTGGTAGCAACAGATGCGCCCTGTACCGGTCTGTCTGTAATTTACAACAATGACGGGAGTTTTTCCCATTACATATTCTATCCAAAAAATCCTGATGCAGTAATTGTGGATTCCGACATTATTGCTCACGCCCCTGTTAAATTTCTGGTTGCCGGAATGGGTGATGCACTGGGAACTTATTTCGAAGCAAGAGCCTGTGAAAAGGCAAAAGCTCCCAGCCTGGAAAATGGGGGAATTACAAAATCTGCCATGGCTCTTTGCAAACTTTGCTATGAGACTCTCTTAGAAGATGGTTATAAGGCACTGAAAGCATGTGAGAATCAGATTGTAACACCTGCCCTGGAAGCAATTATTGAGGCGAATACGTACTTAAGCGGTGTAGGTGCAGACAATGGTGGTCTGGCAGTATCACATTCTGTATACAATGGATTTACGGCTCTGGAGGAATGTGAAGCTACCATGCACGGCAGTGTTGTTGCATTCGGCACACTGGCACAGCTGGTGTTAGAAGATGCTCCGGCGGCAGAGTTTTATCAGGTTCTGGAATTCTGCGTCAGCGTAGGCCTTCCGGTGACCTTAAAAGAAATAGGTGTGACGGATAAAGAAAGAGTTCACATCGCTGCTGAAAATGCATGTGCCGAAGGAGAAAGCATCCATAACATGATCGGAGATGTAACGCCCCAACAGCTTTATGATGCTCTCATTGCAGCAGATGTGCTTGGTCAGGAATATCTGGCAAAAAGAAAGTAAAAGACAGAATGAAATAAAAAAGAAGATCCGGCAGTCAGCCCCACAAGTAAGGGGCTGGCATTGGATCTTTTTTTGATTGTTTTTATAGAAAAATGGATATTTTCAATATAAATTACCAACAATAAAAGTGCATTCAGGGTCAAAGAATGAAAGCTGTCCCCGGGACAGAACAGAAAGGAGTTAGAAAATGGTAGCAGAAGTAGATAGAGAGGGCTGCATCGAATGTGGACTTTGCGCTTCCGTATGTCCGGAGGTTTTTCGAATGGGTGATGATGGTCCGGCAGAGGTATACGTTGACACCGTCCCCGAGTCATCAGAATCATCGGCGGTGGAGGCACAGGAGGGCTGTCCGGTCTCTGTAATTAAAGTAGAATAATCACTGAAGGCACCTCTTTCTGAAACGATGCAAAGAAATCAGACGGAGGTGTTTTTATTACTTCACCATAAAATGGAAAAGGAGAAGTGTCATGAGCGAATACATCAACAACCGCCAGATGAGACAAAAAACAATAAAAGATATTATAAGACAACTCCATGAAGGAAAGACAGTTGATCAGGTGAAATCCCAGTTTGAACATGTATTCCATGGAGTGTCTGCCACAGAGATTTCTGAAGCAGAGGGCGCGTTGATTGCAGAGGGGCTTCCCGTTGAAGAAGTGCAAAAACTATGTGATGTCCACGCGGCGGTATTTAAGGGATCAATTGAAGAAATTCATCAACCCCAGGAGCCGGCACTTATTCCCGGCCACCCAATTCAGGTACTGGTCAGGGAAAATAAGAAAATCGCTCACATACTGGAAAAGGAAGTCCGGCCGTATCTGTCCCTGACAGCACTGGAGGGGGCAGACGCAATAATCAACTTAAAGGCGGGTGTGGAACAGCTGAAGGATTTGGGCGTTCACTACAAGAAAAAGGAGAATCTTTATTTTCCTTATATGGAGAAATATGGTATTACCGCACCTCCGAAGGTCATGTGGGGAGTGGATGATGAAATCAGAGCCCAGGTGAAATCGGTCTTAACTCTTCTGGAGGAGAGTTCTATACAAAAAGAAAATATTATTAAAAAAGCACAGGATATGGCTGATAAGATTGAAGAAATGATATTTAAGGAAGAAAATATTATGGTTCCCATGTTAATGGAGAATCTTACACAGGAAGAATGGAAAACTATTGCAGATGGGAGCGGAGAAATCGGTTATATGATTGAGCATGTACCACAATGGGAGCCAGGAGAAGTTGAAAAAGAAGAGAAAGCCTCCATTGAGCCGGAAACTGGTATTGTGAAGCTACCTTCCGGGGAAATGAATACCGAAGAACTGACTGCCTTATTAAACACTCTGCCTTTTGATATCACGTTTGTTGATAAAAATGATAAAGTGAAATATTTTTCCGAAGGAAAGGACAGGGCATTCCCGAGAACCAGAACTATTATAGGAAGAAATGTATCCAACTGCCATCCGCCTGCAAGTGTTCACGTCGTAGAAAAAATCGTAGAGGATTTTAAGAGCGGCGAGAAAGACCAGGAGGATTTCTGGATCAGAATGGGAGAAAAATATATCCTGATCCGTTATTATGCCGTTCGCAATGAAGACGGTGAATATCTGGGGGTATTGGAGGCCACTCAGGATATTGACAGCATTCAAAAAATTACAGGTGAAAAAAGGCTGATGGCTGATTAATTAAAAATTAAAGAGTACAATCTGCAACTGCAGAGGAAAGCTCTTCCTCCAGTGAAGAACTAGCGGCACAGGCTCACTTACTTTCCCAGGAAGTGGAGAAATTCCGATTAGAATAATAATGACTTTTTTAGAGAAACGGCAGTTTGTCAACTGCCGTTTTTCGTTATGGTTTAGAACGTAACAACTTTTGGTTCGGAAGTGAAGGAGAAAATAGTAGCAGTCGCATTCTTCAGATATAAAACTGCAAAGATACCATCATCAACGGAATACATGCGGCTGAGTGCAGCTTTATTGTCCTCCATCATGGCAACTTTTGCTTCCATGCGGTCATCCCACACAGCTTCGGCTTCCAATCTGATCCATGTGCCCTTATTCATAGCGGAAATTTCAATTTTAGGATTTTTCTGCATTTGATCAAACACTTTTTTCTGATTGTTAGTTGTGATGTAAAGTTT
>JAQSYE010000121.1 GCA_029256305.1 Lacrimispora sp.
ACGATAGAAATTCCTGTCCCTGCAACATTTTCTATAATAATATCTCCCATATGAACCGGAGACATTACCCTGATCTGTTTTATCTCCTCCATACATTCAAAAATCTTATCCTTGGGAATATCATTTTTTGTTTTAACTGATATAAAAGGCCTGCTCCCTCCGATTACTTCCACGGTTGAAGTCACTATTCTGGTTGGATTTGTAACCTCTTTTCTGGCGTAAGTATCGCCCTTAGGACAGGTGTTTCCTTCCACCTTCATGACAGATCCGCTTTCCAGTGTAACAGTCAAATTACAGCCGACAGGACAGCCTATACAGATTAAATCTCTCTTTTCGACGGACATCTCTACTCCTTTTCAATTTTAACGGTAATTGTTCTCAGATTCTCAAATTCTCTCAGCTTAACCCTTTGCAGTTTGATTTCCTCCATCTCGCCCGGAGCCATAATTTTCTTTTTACGATGAATAACCCGTTCTTCATCAAAGTATACGCTGATAAAAGAGTCTTGAAATACATTACCAACACGAAACCTGACGATCAGACTATCTTCCATTTTGTTTACATTTATTACGGCAGGCACCGTATATCTTACTCCCTCTGTCGCCACCAGATGAATGGGCTCTGCCTCATTTTGGTCTGGTTCTGTCTCTCCAGTTTCCATAGCAGAAATATACTTAACCGCATTTTTCCCTGCAAGTGCAGCTTCTTCTGATACGTAATCAACCAGATCATGAACATGAAGTACATTCCCACATGCAAATATCCCAGAAATACTGGTTTCCAGACTTTCATTTACCTGGGGGCCTGAGGTTACAGGCTCCATCCTGATTCCGCATGCATTGGATAATTCATTTTCGGGAATCAATCCGACTGACAGCAAAAGAGTATCACAGGAAATATATTCTTCCGTTTCTTTTATTGGCTTTCCATCTTCTCCAACCTGCGCCAGTGTGATTCCTTTCAGCCGCTCCTTACCGTCAATATCTACGACTGTATGCCTTAGTTTCAACGGAATATTATAATCATCCAGGCATTGAACGATATTACGCTTCAAACCTCCCGAAAACGGAAGTAACTCTGCCACGACTTTGACCTTCGCCCCCTCCAGAGTCATTCTTCTGGCCATGATCAGACCAATATCACCAGACCCAAGGATTACAACCTCTTTTCCAGGCATGTAACCGTCTATATTAATAAGACGCTGTGCGGTTCCAGCAGAGAATATACCGGCAGGTCTGTAACCCGGGATATTTAACGCTCCTCTTGGCCGTTCCCTGCATCCCATTGCCAGAATAACTGCCTTTGCCATAATCGTATAAAGCCCTCTTTCCCTGTTCATGGCTGTAACAACTTTATTTTCCGAAATATCCATGACCATGGTGTGAAGACGATATTCTATTCCCAGCTCTTTTACCTCTTTTATATATCTGTCAGCATATTCCGGTCCGGTCAGTTCTTCTTTAAACGTATGAAGACCAAATCCATTATGGATGCACTGATTTAATATTCCTCCAAGCTCATTATCCCTCTCCAGTATTAAAATACTGTTACAGCCATTTTCTTTTGCCGAAGCAGCTGCAGCAAGCCCTGCGGGCCCTCCGCCAATAACGACAATATCATATTTTTCCATAGGTTTCTCCTCACTTAACAGCTCTGTTTTTCCCAATAACAACGTTTGCTTCCATGCCAGATTTAACGATATCTTCCATTGGAATGTGCAATTCTCTTGACAATATTTCCATTGTTTTTGGGGTACAAAATCCGGCTTGGCATCTACCTGCGCCTGCTCTTACCCGGCGTTTCACTCCATCAAGTGATTTAGCTCCTAATGGTCTGTGAATGGCATCAAGTATTTCTCCCTCTGAAATCATTTCACATCTGCATATGATATTCCCATATTCAGGCTGCATTTTTATTAACTCATTCCTTTCCTCAACTGTAAGCTCCGCCGCATGGACTATGCCTTTTCTTACTGCAATATAGTCTGTTTTTGTCTCCATCTGGAATGTGTTTTTTATAATGCCAACCACCATTTCCCCAACAGCCGGGGCACTCGTTAACCCCGGTGACTCCATCCCTGCTGCATCAATAAAACCAGCGGAATCTTCAACTTCCCTTATAATAAATTCATGATGATCTTCATGGGCGCGGAGGCCGGCAAAAGAGGTAATGGTCTGTCGAAGAGGAAGATCCTTAACGGTATTCCCCGCTTTTTGAAGCAGCTCACCCAGTCCCTCCTTTGTTGTATTCGTCCCTTCTTTATCTTCAATGTCCGCAGCTGTCGGCCCGATAATTAAATTTCCATGTACCGTGGGCGCTACCAAAACTCCCTTGCCATATTTTCCAGGTAAAGCAAAAATGGTTTTGGATACATGGCTACCCGCTGATTTATCAAGAAGGCAATACTCACCTCGCCTTGCCGTTATTTTCATTTTCTTACTGCTAACCATGTTATGAAATACATCTGCATATACTCCTGCCGCATTAACAACATATTTTGACCCTAAAATTCCGTGATTGGTTTTGACCTCGTAACATCCGTTACTCTTCTGGATATCTTCAACTGTAGTGTTAAATTTAAATGCTATCCCATTCTGACTGGCGATTTCCGCAAAAGCAAATGTCATCGTAAATGGACAGATAATCCCTGCTGTTGGTGCATATAAAGAGCCAACCACCTGGTCAGATAAATTGGGTTCCAGCCTGACGGACTCTTCTCTGTTTAAGACAGCCAGATCTCTGACTCCATTTGCAATTCCTCTCTGATACAAATCCTGTAATTTAGGCAAATCCTCTTCATTGGTACAGACAACCAGTGATCCATTCCGTATAAATGGAATATCGAGATCCGACGATAGGGTTTCAATCATCTCATTGCCTCTCACATTTAGTCTGGCCATAAGAGAGCCTTCCTCCGCATCAAATCCTGCATGCATAATCGCGCTATTGGCTTTTGATGTACCGCAGCACACATCCTCTTCTTTCTCAATCACACAGGCATTTACCTTATATTTAGAAATCTCTCTCGCAATGGAGCATCCAGTAACACCTGCTCCTATAATAATTACATCATACATACAAAGGCCTCCTTTATAAAAGAAGAGCCAGATTAATTAACATTTTGTATATGCTAATTGTCTGGCTCTCCTTCACGCACAATCAATATTAATTTTTCATTCTACCAGGGAATGGCATTGTATAACAATACGGCCGCAAGTGCACCAATAATAGGACCAACAACAGGTATCCAGGAATATCCCCAATTAGAATCGCCCTTTCCTTTAATCGGAAGCAGTGCATGTGCAATACGGGGGCCTAAATCACGAGCTGGATTGATCGCATATCCGGTTAATCCACCAAGAGACATACCAACGGAAACAATGATACCGAATACAAGCAGTTTGTCAACGCCAGGTGCTAAATTTGGCACGTTTCCAATGCCTTTGATTGCAAAAACAAGTACAAAAGTTCCAACTGCTTCACTTAACAGATTAAGTCCGGTATTTGGAACGGACGGACCTGTGGAAAATACTCCAAGCTTCGTTGCAGCTTCCTCTGTAGCATCAAACTGACCTTTGAACAGCACATAAACCAATACTGCGCCAAGAAATGCCCCAATGAACTGCCCTGCGATGTAATTTGGTACAACACTCCAGGCTACGGATCCCTCTGCTGCCAGAGCAAGTGTTAATGCTGGATTAAAAGATGCCCCTGAAGCTTGCCCGAAAATGAATGCCGGAAGCATAACAGCAAGGCCCCATGCAAAGGTTATCTGGATTGATCCAGCCCCCTTCATCCCTGACTTATTCAAACAAACATTTGCTACTACACCGTCACCAAGTAATATAAGTAACATAGTACCTAATAGTTCTGAAATAAAAATCAGCATACCCCTCTACCTCCTGAAATCATAATTTAATCAATAGTGTTAATCCTTTGCCCACCCATAAGAACATTTTACCGCTTTATTCCAGCCACTAATAAGCTCTTCTCTCTCTGATTCAGCCATTTCAGGGCTAAATATCTTGTCGATCTCCCAGTTCTTTACAACTGATTCCTTACTATCCCAGTAGCCAACTGCAAGACCTGCAAGATATGCGGCTCCCATAGCAGTTGTCTCAACGCATACCGGTCTGTGTACGGGAGCTCCCATAATATCAGACTGGAACTGCATCAGGAAGTTATTTGCACTGGCCCCGCCATCCACTTTTAATGTGCTAAGAGTGATGCCTGAGTCTGCCTGCATCGCGCTTATTACATCATTAACCTGGAAAGCCAGGGATTCAAGAGTCGCTCTGATAATATGATATTTGTTGACTCCTCTTGTAATACCCACGATGGTTCCTCTTGCATATTGATCCCAATGAGGTGCTCCAAGTCCTGTAAATGCAGGAACTACATAGCAACCATTGGTGTCCTTTACCTTCCTCGCCATATATTCAGAATCCTGGGATGAGTCAACTAATTTCATCTCATCACGCAGCCACTGAATTGCCGCTCCTGCAACAAAGATGGATCCTTCCAGAGCATAATTAACCTTTCCGTCAAGTCCCCAGGCAATCGTTGTTACCAATCCGTTTTTGGAATATACCGGTTTCTCTCCTGTGTTCATAAGGAGGAAACATCCCGTTCCGTATGTATTTTTTGCCTCACCAGCTGTAAAACAGGTCTGACCGAATAAAGCTGACTGCTGGTCTCCTGCTGCGCCGCCAATGGGAATAGAACCGCCAAAGTACTGAGAATCCGATTCGCCATATACACAGCTTGATGGCTTTGCTTCAGGAAGCATGCATTCTGGTATATTCAATTCTTTTAAGATATCCTGATCCCATTTTAATTCCTGTATATTGAAAAGCATGGTTCTTGAAGCATTGGAATAGTCCGTCACATGAACTCTTCCTTTTGTCAGCTTCCATATAAGCCACGTTTCAACCGTACCAAAAAGTAATTCTCCTGCTTCTGCCCGCTCTCTGACACCTTCAACATTGTCTAAAATCCATTTCAGCTTGGTTCCGGAAAAATAAGCATCAATGATAAGACCAGTTTTCTGTCGGAATGAGTCCGTGAGTCCTTTTTCTTTTAAAGTATCACAGTACTCAGAAGTACGTCTGCACTGCCATACAATTGCATGATAAACCGGCTCTCCAGTTGCTTTGTCCCAGACGATTGTTGTCTCTCTCTGATTGGTAATACCAATTGCAGCAATATCCTCAGAACTTGCGCCGATCTTAGACATTGCTTCAACAGCCACGCCTAACTGGGAAGACCAGATTTCATTTGCATCATGCTCAACCCAACCGGGCTTTGGGAAATACTGTGTGAACTCTTTTTGAGCCACACTGCACATTTCACCTTTTTCATTAAATAAAATGCATCTGTTGCTTGTTGTTCCTGAGTCCAAAGCCATTACGTACTTTGCCATTAACAATATCCTCCTTTAATTTCTTATTTAATAAGTACTTAATGTACCTTTTAAAACTTGTTAACATATCCTGAATCTGTCAAGTTCCTGTATATTGTTTCCACGCTTAAACCACCCGCTGCATCAATGGTACCGGCAACGGCTCCCTCCACCAATGGGCAGTCAACCATTTTTACTTTGCGATCGGCCATGGATTCCAAGACCATCTCAGCTGTCATTACAGCACTCCCCATATCCATAAGTACCAAAACGCCATCCTCGGTATATGCCTTTTCTATTGCATCTGAAATGAGCTGATAACTGGTTCCGAAGCTGCCATCTTCCAGACCACCGGCAGGAATTACTGTAACCTGGTCTGCCATGATCTTAGTAAAATCAGCCACACTTTCGGCTAGAAGCCTGCTGTGGGATACAATCACAAAACTAACCATATTTTTCTCCTGTCACATCTGGGAAGCAATGGCTTCTAACAGAAATGTAAACGAGGTTGCGCCGGGATCCTGATGACCAATACTGCGCTCGCCCAGATAACTTGCTCTTCCTTTTGTGGCAATAATTGTTTTCGTATACTCCACTCCCTCTTTTGCTGCTGCCAGACCCGCCTCAACGGATTTTTTCACGTCTCCTGTGAGCTGCCATTCTTTTTCCATTGCGCGCTTTGCGGGCAACATGGCATCAAGCATGGTTTTCTCCCCTTCCACTGCTTTCCCCCGTGCCATTACTCCCTCAATGGCGGATTGGAAGGCTTCTAAAAAATCTTGAAAAGACAGTTCCTCCTTACCCTTTAAAAAGGTTCCTGCTTTCATAAAAGCAGTTCCGTATAATGGACCTGACGCACCTCCAACCGTGGCTACCAAAATCATTCCGACATTTTTAATTATATCTGCGGCATCCATTACAGTCAGTAAATCTCTTTTCTTTTTAATCTCGCCAAAGCCTCTTGCCATATTAATACCATGGTCCCCATCGCCGATGACAATATCAAGCTCTGTAAGGAACTCTTTCTGGCTTTCCATGGCATCAGTCATTTTATCAATTGCAAGGATTATATTTTCTTTGTTCATCTCATCACTCCACAATCATCATGCTTTAAATGCCGGTGTATCTGCTTTTTCATCTAACAGGGATTTCAATTCGGCATCCAGTTTTAATAGGGAAATAGAAAAGCCTTCCATCTCAATCGATGTCATATATTCGCCCACATAGGTTTTATAAACAGAGATTCCCTTTTCCTTTAAAACGTCAGATACTCTGTTGTTGATAATAAACAGTTCCATAAGAGGTGTTGAACCGGCACCGTTAACCATAACTGCGACTTCACTTTCCGAATAATCGATATCAGCTAGTATTTTTTCAAGCAGCAAATCAACTATTTCATCTGCAGGTCTTATTTTCTCGCGATGTGTTCCGGGCTCACCATGTATTCCGATTCCAACTTCCATCTCATCTTCTGCTAATTCAAATCCCGGCTTTCCAGCGGCAGGAACCATACACGGTCTGATTGCAGCTCCCATTGTGCGGACATTGTCTATTACCTTCTGAGCGACGGCCTGAACCTTATGGATATCTTCCCCCTTCTCAGCTGCGGCACCTGCAATTTTATGTACAAATACAGTACCAGCCACACCTCTTCTTCCAACTGTATATAAACTGTCCTTTACTGCAACATCATCATTGACAACCACCTGTTTTACCAATATACCGTCGGCCTCTGCCATCTCAGCTGCCATTTCAAAATTCATTACATCACCCGTGTAATTCTTAATTACCATTAATACACCGGCATCACCTGCAATTGCTTTTATACCCTCGTAAACCTGATCTGGTGTCGGTGAGGTGAAAACTGCTCCTGCAACAGCTGCATCAAGCATTCCAGTACCAACATATCCTGCATGTGCAGGCTCATGTCCACTTCCACCGCCGCTTATTAACGCAACCTTATTCTCTTTCCTGTCGCTTCGAACTACTACATTCCCGCAATCAAGCTTTCGCAAATATTGTGGATATGCCTTAACCAGTCCCAAAATCATCTCGTTCTCTACCTGTGCCACATCATTAATGAACTTCTTCATGTCGATTAACCTCCTTACAGATAATAAACAGTGTCTATATATCGTGTACTTCATCTAAATAACGATGAAGCAAATAAAATAACAGATCCTTTCCTTACATAAACCATACCGCAGGGTCCGAAGTTGAGATAGATAGTGCACCGCTTCCCAACGCTGCCATTACATCTTCCTTATCTGAAATCAAACCACCGGCAATTACCGGCACTTTGCTGATTTTACATATTTTCTTAATTACCTTTGGCATAACTCCAGGTAAAATCTCGATTACATCCGGCAACATTCCGTAAGAACAATTCTGTTTCTCAATATTCACCAGTGCCATGGAATCAATTACAAAATATCGCAGTACCGTATATAACCCGACCTCTTTGGCACGTTGAATGAGAGGCTGCTTTGTAGTGATAATCCCATCTGCCCTTGTATGCGCTTTAATAAAATCAACCGCAACTTCTTTTCCGCTTAACCCTACTAACAAGTCCATGTGAACCATGACTATGTTGTCTTCTTTTTTCACTTCATTTATAATCTGATCTATATTGCAGACATCTCCAAATAAAATAAAAATCACTTTAACATCTGATTCCGCACATTTTTTTAACCCCGACATGTCTTTAACCGCAGCAATAATAGGATTATTTTCTATAATTGTCCATAATTTGTTATCCACCTTCACCTCTCCTTTATTTTGCTATTGGTTCACTCTTATTATTATGGAACCAACTTCTTCTTTCAAAAAAAAAGAGAGCATAACGATTAATCGGCATTTCTGCCGCCGTATCTGCGCTCTTCTCTCAAGGATTTAACTTAAAAATAATATATCACATTTTTGTGCATATTGCAATATTATTTTTAATTTATTTTTATATTTATTGTGTTTTTGCATTGTTTTTTATTTATCATACTTTTTGTAATATACATATTGCACAATATTTATTTTTATTCCATTAATATATACGTGCTTTTTTGCCTATTTTCTACTTTTTTCAACGGGTTTGTACACCGGAAAGCTTTATTAGTATATACAAAAGCCATGATAAACATTGCTATATCTCGATATTTTATGACAAATTGTGCATTATTAATGTTATTTTTTTCACATTCGCAGTGATATTAAGAACTGTTTTACAGGTAATTTTCTTTTCATACTGCAACTATGCAACTATGCAACTTGGCTTTGCAAACTATTTGGTAGATTGTATATTCTGTTTTCCTCAAATCAAAAGGACCCAGGAATATCCCGAGTCCCTAAATATGTTATATTATTACCTTTGGGTTGCCACTATAAATAAATCAATTACTACATTCTTCTGCGCTTATATTTAATGACTCCATACAACAAAACAAAATGGATGCCCGGCAGGGTCCAGCATCGTGATCCATTCTTCGCCGCCATACTGTTCATCGGCTATTTGGGCACCTAACATAACTGCTTTTTCTACCGATTCCTTTAACTCACTCTTATCCGCTACAGCAAAATCTAAATGTGCCATCATCTGTTGTTGCCCCGGCTGCGAAGGCCATGTGGGGGGAATATAATTTTCATCATACTGAAAGGCTATCCCCATTTCGTCTTCATTGGAGTGTATTCCTACAAAGGTCTCTAATTCATATACTACCGGCCAATGTAAAAGGCCTGTGTAGAAAGACACTAATTGCGGTATGTCCCGGCATTCTAAAATTACTGTTTTTAATTCTATACTCATGTTAGTTTACAGCCTCCTCTTTATTTTCTTAATTGTAACAAAGAAGGCGGATACTTGAAACCTTAATAATAATCAGAAATAACTTTGCGCATATTGCATCTGCGGCGGGATGAATATCGTACCTTCAACGATGTTATTTATATATTAATGGAAACGCATTCTTCTTATTTTGAAAAGCAATGAATGCAATTATCGACCCACACTTTTACTTTCTGTCCAACTTCCTCTTTAGTCAAGCTATTCACTTCCAATACATCAACATTCGACCTGCCAATAAACCAACTCTTTTTTAGCGGCAATAAATGTTGAAGATGGTATTCAAAAAACTGTCGTGAACAAGATTGGTCATTCTCTTTGCGTATACGTAAAATTTGCTCACTTGCATCCAAAAATAAAATTCTATCTGGCATACAATCCTTTAACTGTTGCAATTCAGGATACAGCTTTTCTTTGACATTCCAGTCCGCTCCAATTGTTTTTGGATAATTAAGAGTATAAAACTCAATTTCTTCTGCACCAAAATCCATTACTGAACATTCAAACCCTTTTGCTAACTCATACCTTTCTATTTCCTTCGAAATCCACAGCTTTTGGATCTCAATGTAATCTTCAAAGATATTTTTATTTAAGCCTCTTAATTTAATCTGTTCTATAATATTAGTATTAAATTCATAGCTGATGTTTACATATGGTGCGTTCTCTTGAATGTACTTTACGGCCGTAGTTTTACCAACTGCCATACAACCCTGCAGGGATAAGACAATAGACAAATTATTCACCTCCCATAATATAATAACCCTCATGAGTAGAATACCACCATGCTTACTAACTAGTAATATTAAGTTCTCAATGTTACTAATACGGAAAATCCTAATTAAATCTATGCAACACAAAAATAAAAAAGCCTAGTATTTACTAGACTTCTTTGAGTGGAGCAGACGGGAGTTGAACCCGTGTCCAAAAACCAATTCCCTGTTCTTCTACTATCATAGTTAGTTCATTGACATTCCCTCCACAGTCCGGGAACTAACACTCTGACTGCTTCAGTAGCTTCATAATACATCCGCATGCTCAAAGCTTTGCATACGTCGTTTCTCACAAAGTCGATGCCGGGATCTTAAAGTGTGAGTGCTCTAAGGCCGACAAGCTGCATTAAGCAGCTAAAGCTAATTTATTATTGTTAGCGTTTATATTTGTTTGCCATTTAACGCATCGCATGCGGATAGCTTCACCAGCTGCATAGCCCCTGTCGAAACCAGTACTGCCCCTGACTGGTACTCTTCAAGCGAGCATTATCATAGTATCACGAAAAAAATTAAATGTCAAGATCCACTGCTTTCCATCTACAGATCGTCAATCAGGGCACTGCTTTTTGCATAAGCGGTACTTCTTGCTTCAAAAAAATCAGTTTTTATTAAATTTGCATTGCTGTACTGGCTGACCCAGGACATACTCTCCGGCTCTCTCTCATGCCCTTCGTAGATCCGCTCCCAGCCAAGACTTTCACAGCGGAAATTGCCCAGATACATGATATAATCTGTGATCATTTCCTTTGTTAGCCCGGGGACTTCATCTCCAATGGCATAAATTCCCCATGCAATTTCCTGCTCACATCCTTCTTTAATCATGCTGCGGTACTCATTGACGCATTCCGGCGTAAATAACTGGGGTTCTTCCTTTTTTAGTTCCAGAATGATATTGCGGAACAGCCATAAGTGGGTGTTTTCATCCCTGTTAATATAACGAATCTCCTGGGAAGAGCCTGTCATTTTATGATTTCGTCCAAGATTATAGAAAAACATAAAGCCGCTGTAAAAATAGATTCCTTCCAGAATAAAGTTAGCAATCACCGCCTTCATAAATGCCCGGCTGCTTTTATCCTTCTGGAATTCGTTATATAAATCACCGATAAAGGTATTGCGGGCCAGCAAATGAGGGTCATTCTTCCATTGATACAGCACCTCATTTCTCGTCTGTGGTTCACAGATCGTATCCAGTATATAACTGTAGCTCTGGCTGTGAACTGCCTCCTGAAATGTCTGAATGGCCAGACAGAGATTGACCTCATTGGCCGTTATATATTCGCTGATGGCTGGTAAGTTGGCTGTCTGAATGCTGTCAAGGAACACCAGAAACGATAAAATCTTATCATATGCTCTGCGCTCACCTGTACTTAAAAGGGGATAATCCTTGCTGTCTCTTAACAGATTAATCTCCTCTGGTATCCAGAAATTGTTCATAGCCTGACGATACCAGTCACTTACCCAGCCGTATTTCATGTTGTTAAAATCATTTAGATTGGTGGTATTGCCATTTATCATGCGCCGCTCTCTTACATCCACCGATCCTTCCGGATTA
>JAQSYE010000122.1 GCA_029256305.1 Lacrimispora sp.
ACAAAGCATAATGCTTTGGACGTTACAGAGATTAATAACTTCTTTATAGGAGAAGAACTGACTGCAGAGCAGATGGATCAGATTTATACGTACCTGGAGAATCGCGGCGTTGACGTGATCCCGGTCATGGATGATTCCACTTTAACTGATGATGTGCTCATGTCAGATGAATTGCTCCTTGATGATGATCTTGACGACGGTTTTGTTAAAGATGTAGATGAAGAGGATATTGATTTAGACGCCATTGATTTATTGGAAGGCATCGGCACAGAAGACCCTGTCCGCATGTATTTAAAAGAAATCGGCACGGTACCGCTCTTGAACGCAGAGGAAGAACTGCGTCTTGCCAAGAGAAAAGCGGATGGTGACGGTGATGCCAAGGAACGCTTGATTGAGGCCAATCTGCGTCTTGTTGTCAGCATTGCCAAACGTTATACAGGTCGCGGCATGAGCTTCCTGGATCTGGTACAGGAGGGGAATTTAGGTCTAATTAAGGGTGTTGAAAAATTTGATTATACCAAAGGCTATAAATTAAGTACATATGCTACTTGGTGGATTCGTCAGTCTGTAACCCGAGCTTTAGCAGATCAGGCACGAACGATCCGAGTTCCAGTGCATATGGTAGAAACAATTAATAAGATGTCCAAGATGCAGAGAAAACTAACCCTGGAATTAGGATATGAGCCTTCTGTGGCAGAACTTGCAGAAGCGCTTGAGATGACTGAGGACAAGGTTATGGAGATCATGCAGATTGCCAGAGAGCCAGCGTCTTTAGAGACTCCCATTGGTGAGGAAGATGATTCCAACTTAGGCGATTTTGTGGCTGATAATAATGTGTTAACACCGGAAGGCAACGTTGAGTCTGTAATGTTAAGAGAGCATATCGATGCGCTTTTAGGTGATTTAAAGGAAAGAGAACGTCAGGTAATTGTTTTGAGGTTCGGTTTGGAAGACGGACATCCGCGCACATTGGAAGAAGTGGGAAAAGAATTTAATGTTACCCGCGAGCGTATCAGGCAGATTGAGGCGAAAGCACTTAGAAAGCTGAGAAATCCAGTTCGCAGCAAGCGAATCAGAGATTTCTTATAAGACATATAAAAGGCGCGGCTGGTATCAACTGCGCCTTTTTGTCATTTCTGAAGACGGCAGGGAGGAAGACACCATGAACCCAAGGAATTATCAGAAGGAATTGGACCAGATCATTGAAGAAATAAAGGACCAGAAAAAAGTCCCCAGATTGTTGGTACACAGCTGTTGCGCCCCATGCAGCAGCTATGTATTGGAGTATTTGTCCCAATATTTTGAAATTACTGTTTATTTTTACAATCCAAATATATATCCTCCGTTGGAATATATAAGACGTGTAGAGGAACAGGACCGGCTTATTAATGAGATGAAATTTGTTCATCCGGTTACCTTGCAGACAGGCGCATATGAACCTCAGGAGTTTTACCGGATTGTGGAAGGTCTTGAGAAGGAACCGGAAGGCGGATCTCGGTGTTTGCTTTGCTATGAACTCCGTCTCCAGGAGGCTGCCAAGATCGCTCAGGCAGGCAAATTTGATTACTTTACAACAACCTTATCAATCAGTCCTCTTAAGAATGCAGATAAGCTCAATGAGATAGGCGAAAAACTGGGGAAAGAATACCGGGTGTCTTACCTTCCTTCTGAATTTAAAAAGAGAAACGGGTATAAGCGCTCTGTGGAACTGTCAAAGGAACATGATCTTTACAGACAGGATTACTGTGGTTGCGTATTTTCCCAAAGAGAGAGGCAGTCAAAGGAACCTTCCTGCTGACAATGACCTAACTTTGGAAATTATCTGAAAGACATGATGTGTTTGTCTTGACACAAATTGGATATTGTAATAAAATTAACAACGTGGAGTATAAAAATTTGAGGATAAAGGAGTGAATAATATGTTATCTAAATCACTGACTGTTGTAAATCCATCCGGACTTCATTTAAGACCGGCAGGCGTTCTGTCTCAGACAGCTATGAAATTTAAATCTGATATAATTATTGAACGGCGAGGACGAAGAAGCGGCAATGAAAACCATGACTGAAGCAATTGAGAGCGGTCTTGGCGAGATGTAATCCGTATCTATTTATCGTATAAAATTCAACTGTGAAAGGCCCTGGATCAATGATTCAGGGCTTTTTTATTGTGCAGTAATTTTCAATACGTTTCTATCCTGTTTGTAATTGTTTCAATAGTAAGAGGAATGAGTTCAAAATGCTATAATAAACTTAATGAAAAAAACAGGCACTTAATAATAATAAGTGCAGACTTAAATAAATTAGAAATATATACCACCAAATAAAAAACCAACTTAAATTGTGTGTAAACATTAAAATATATTAATATATAACTGTGATAATCAGATAAAATAATTTTAATAATTAAATAATCTAATTATCTGACAATTGTAAAATAAAACACATTTACAAAGTGCGAAAAATGTAGTATTATCAACTAAAATTACTGTTACACTTTAGCAAGAGGAGCAGTCGGGAAAGGAAGAGATTATGGATAAGAGTTTACAATCCCCTAATAAAACAAGTACTCCGGGACTTTATGATCCCCGCTTCGAGCATGATAACTGCGGTATCGGTGCAGTAGCAAATATGAAAGGGATCAAGACCCATAAGACAGTGGAGCAGGCTCTCCATATCGTAGAAAACTTAGAGCACAGGGCGGGAAAAGATGCAGATGGCAAGACCGGAGACGGTGTTGGTATCATGCTTCAGATTTCTCATAAATTCTTTAAGAAAGTAACCAGACCGTTAAACATCGGGATTGGGGATGAGAGAGAATACGGTGTAGGTATGTTTTTCTTTCCCCAGGATGAACTTGCCAGAAATCAGGCAAAGAAGATGTTTGAGATTATCGTACAGAAGGAAGGTCTTGAATTTCTGGGTTGGAGAGATGTACCGATTCATCCGGAACTGATTGGTGCCAAAGCAGTAGAACGTATGCCTTATATCGCTCAGGCTTTTGTTAAGAAGCCTGTTGATGTTAACAAAGGCCTGGATTTTGACCGGAAGCTCTATGTTTCCAGACGTATTTTTGAGCAGAGTAATGATAATACCTATGTAGTATCGTTAAGCAGCAGAACAATCGTTTATAAAGGAATGTTTCTTGTAAAAGAGTTAAGACAGTTTTTTACAGACCTTCAGGATAAGGACTATGAATCAGCCATTGCAGTGGTTCATTCCCGTTTCAGCACCAACACCAATCCAAGCTGGATGAGAGCGCATCCAAACCGTCTGATCGTACATAACGGCGAGATCAACACCATTCGCGGTAATGTGGATAAGATGATGGCAAGGGAAGAGAACATGGAGTCTGAGTATTTCAGCAGTGATATGCATAAAGTTCTTCCTATTATTAATCAGGAAGGCTCTGATTCTGCCATGCTTGACAATGCGCTGGAATTTATGATGATGAGCGGTATGGACTTACCTCTGGCAGTCATGGTAACCATTCCTGCACCGTGGGAGCATGACAAATCCATGCCTCAGGAGATCAGGGATTTCTACCGCTACTATGCAACCATGATGGAACCATGGGATGGCCCGGCCTCTATCGTATTCAGTGACGGAGATCTGGTAGGAGCAGTGTTAGACCGGAATGGTCTCAGACCTTCCAGATATTATATAACGGATGATGATCATATGATTCTGGCTTCTGAAGTAGGAGCAATTGATATCGAACAGAGCCATGTGGTAAAGAAAGAGCGTCTCCGTCCCGGAAAGATGCTTTTAATTGATACGGTAAAGGGTTGTCTGATTACCGATGAAGAATTAAAGGAATCTTATGCTGAGAGAAAGCCTTATGGTGAATGGCTGGATTCCAACTTAATCGAATTAAAGGATCTTCCGATTCCCAATAAAGGCGTGCCAACCATGACCAAGGTAGACCGTGCAAAAATGCAGAAAACCTATGGTTACACCTATGAAGAATATAAAACCATGATTCTGCCCATGGCTTTAAGTGGAGCGGAGGCAGTATCTGCTATGGGTGCAGACAGTCCCCTTGCAGTATTAAGCAAAAAACACCAGCCACTTTTTAACTACTTTAAGCAGCTGTTTGCCCAGGTAACCAATCCGCCTATCGACTCCATTCGTGAGGAGATCGTAACCTCCACTACGGTTTATGTGGGAGAAGAAGGCAATATTTTAAAAGAAGAAGCGGAAAACTGCAAAATCTTAAAGGTGAATAATCCCATTCTGACCTGTACGGATTTATTAAAGATTAAACATATGAAGAGACCGGGATTTAAGGTAGAAGTGATTCCGATTACCTATTATAAGAACACCTCACTGGAAAAAGCCATTGACAGGTTGTTTTTAGAGGCGGACAGAGCTCATCGGGACGGCGCCAACATCATTATTTTATCAGATCGGGATATTGATGAAAACCATGTGCCAATCCCATCTTTACTGGCAGTTTCTGCCCTTCAGCAGCATCTGGTGAAAACAAAGAAAAGGACTTCTGTTGCCCTTATTTTAGAGAGCGGAGAACCCAGGGAAGTTCATCATTTTGCCACACTTTTAGGATATGGAGCCTGTGCAATCAACCCATATCTGGCTCAGGAATCCATTCGTAATTTAATTGAGAATGGTATGCTTGATAAAGATTATTATGCAGCGGTAGAGGATTATAATTCGGCAGTTTTACATGGCATTGTAAAGATTGCCTCTAAAATGGGTATTTCCACTGTTCAGTCCTACCAGGGAGCCCAGATATTTGAAGCTATCGGTATTTCAAAGAAAGTGGTAGATACTTACTTCACTGATACGGTGAGCAGAGTAGAGGGCATCAACTTAGAGGATATTGCCAATGATGTGGACACTCTCCATTCAGCCGCATTTGACCCACTTGGCCTCGATGTGGACTTAACCTTAGACAGCGTAGGAAGCCATAAGGAAAGAGCGGGACAGGAAGAGCACCTTTACAATCCCCGCACCATTCATTTGCTTCAGCAGGCGACCAGAACCGGCAGTTATGAAACATTTAAGGAATACACCCACGCTTTAACCGGGGAAGGCCAGATGGTCAATTTAAGAAGTCTTTTGGACTTTGATTACGGAAAGTCCAAGGAAGTTCCTCTTGAAGAAGTAGAAAGTGTGGAATCTATTGTAAAGCGTTTTAAGACAGGTGCCATGTCATATGGTTCCATCTCACAGGAGGCTCACGAAGCTTTGGCCATCGCTATGAACCGGATTCACGGGAAATCAAACAGCGGAGAGGGCGGCGAGAGTCTGGAACGTCTGACAGTAGGACCAGACGGAGTGAATCGCTGCTCTGCCATCAAGCAAGTTGCTTCCGGACGTTTCGGTGTGACTTCCAGATACTTAGTCAGTGCAAAAGAGATTCAGATTAAAATGGCTCAGGGTGCAAAACCAGGAGAAGGCGGCCAGCTTCCAGGACAGAAAGTATATCCTTGGGTAGCTAAAACAAGACACTCCACAACGGGAGTAGGATTAATTTCCCCACCGCCTCATCATGACATCTATTCCATTGAAGATCTGGCACAGCTAATTTACGATTTGAAAAATTCCAATACCAGTGCCCGGATTTCCGTTAAGCTGGTTTCAGAAGCAGGAGTCGGTACTGTAGCTGCCGGTGTTGCCAAGGCAGGTGCCCAGGTTATTTTAATTTCTTCATTTGACGGAGGAACGGGAGCTGCTCCCAGGAACTCTATCTATAATGCAGGACTTCCATGGGAACTTGGTGTAGCGGAAGCGCATCAGACTCTGATTATGAATGGACTTCGTGATAAAGTAATTCTTGAAACAGACGGAAAGCTGATGACTGGACGGGATGTCGCCATTGCCTGTATGCTGGGAGCTGAGGAATTCGGCTTTGCAACAGCACCGCTTGTAACCTTAGGCTGCGTAATGATGAGAGTCTGCAACTTAGATACCTGTCCCGTTGGTGTTGCCACTCAAAATCCGGAACTGCGCAAACGCTTTAAGGGAAAACCGGAGTATGTTGTTAACTTCATGTATTTTATTGCAAGAGAGCTTCGTGAATATATGGCAAAGCTTGGTGTCCGCACCGTAGATGAGCTTGTTGGAAGAACCGATCTTTTAAAGAAAAAGGATCAGATTCTCAACGAAAGAGCAAAGAAAGTGGATTTCTCCGCAATTTTAGGCAATCCAAATGCCGGAGAAAAAGTGGCAGGCTACGACAAAAAGCAGGTTTATGATTTTGAACTGGATAAAACCATTGACGAGAAAATCATTTTAAAGAAATTACGACAGGCTCTTACGGCCGGTCAGAAGAAGGGACTTCAGATTGATGTTTCCAATACCGACCGTGCGTTAGGAACCATATTTGGATCAGAAATAACAAGATTGTATCCGGAAGGACTCTCCGAGGATACATTTACCATCAACTGTACAGGAAGCGGTGGTCAGAGTTTCGGCGCATTTATTCCTAAGGGCCTGACACTGGAGCTGATTGGCGACAGCAACGATTACTTTGGAAAAGGACTTTCCGGCGGCAAGCTGGTGGTTTATCCTCCACAGGGAATCAAATTTAAGGCGGAAGAAAATATTGTTATAGGTAACGTGGCCCTGTACGGCGCTACAAGCGGAAAAGCCTTTATCTGCGGTGTGGCAGGAGAACGCTTCTGTGTTCGAAACTCCGGCGCAACAGCAGTGGTAGAGGGAGTAGGCGACCATGGCTGCGAATATATGACAGGCGGACGCGTTGTGGTACTTGGATCCACGGGCAAGAATTTTGCGGCTGGTATGAGCGGCGGAATCGCTTACGTATTAGATGAAAAGAGAGATTTGTATAAGCGCCTGAATAAGGAAATGGTTTCTTTTGAAGAAGTTACCAATAAATACGATGTTTTGGAATTAAAGGATATGATTAAGGAACATGTGGCCTATACCAACTCCGCCAAGGGCAAGGAAATCCTCGACAACTTTGGAGAATATCTGCCTAAATTCAAAAAAATCATGCCTCATGACTACAGACGCATGATGAATACCATTGTTCAGATGGAAGAAAAGGGTTTAAGCAGTGAACAGGCACAGATTGAAGCATTTTATGCCAACACGAAGAAGTAAGGAGGAGCGAAAATGGGTAAGCCAACAGGATTTTTAGAATATAACAGAGAAACAGGAAGAACGGTAGATCCCAAAACCCGTTTGAAGAATTATGACGAGTTCCACCTGCCCCTTTCTGAAAAGGAACAAAAATGCCAGGGTGCCAGATGTATGGACTGCGGTGTACCATTTTGCCAGTCAGGAATTATTTTAAATGGAATGGTTTCTGGCTGTCCCTTAAACAATTTAATACCGGAATGGAATGACCTTGTCTATTCCGGTACATGGCAGCAGGCATATAACCGTTTGAAAAAGACCAACAGCTTTCCGGAATTTACCGCGCGGGTATGCCCGGCTCCCTGTGAAGCGGCATGTACCTGCGGCTTAAACGGAGCTCCAGTGGCCATTAAGGAAAATGAACATGCCATTATTGAGCGTGCATATGCATTTGGAATTGCCGGTCCAAGACCTCCCAAAATCCGTACAGGAAAAAAGGTTGCAGTCATTGGATCCGGACCTGCCGGACTGGCAGCGGCTGATCAGTTAAACAAAAGGGGACACAGCGTAACCGTTCTGGAAAGGGAAGACCGCGTGGGCGGACTTCTGATGTATGGAATTCCCAATATGAAGTTGGAAAAGCATGTGATTGACCGTAAGGTTGAGATTATGAAAGCAGAGGGTATTGAGTTTCTAACGAATGCCGATGTGGGAAAGAATCACAAAGCGAAAGATCTTTTAAAGGATTATGACTGCATTATTCTTGCATGCGGAGCATCAAGTCCCAGAGATTTAACTGTTCCGGGAAGAGACGCACAGGGAATATATTTTGCTGTTGATTTCTTGAAATCCACAACAAAAAGCCTGTTAAATTCCAATCTGCAGGATAATCAGTATATATCGGCAAAGGGCAAACATGTCATTGTGATCGGCGGAGGAGATACCGGCAATGACTGTGTTGGAACGTCACTGCGCCATGGATGTGCCTCTGTTACCCAGCTTGAGATTATGCCGAAGCTTCCTGAAACAAGGACTGAGGATAATTCCTGGCCGGAATGGCCGAAGGTGCTGAAAACAGATTATGGTCAGGAAGAATCGATTGCTGTATTTGGAAAAGACCCAAGAGTATATCAGACTACGGTGAAGGAATTTATAAAAGATAAATCCGGCAAGCTGGTGAAAGCGGTTTTAATGAGCCTTGAGCCTAAAAAGGATGAGAAAACCGGACGGGTAAGCATGGAGCCAGTAGCGGGCAGTGAGAAGGAAGTTCCTGCTGATTTAGTTCTCATAGCAGCTGGTTTCTTAGGAGCTCAGAATTATGTTGCGGATGCATTCGGCGTGAAGTTAAACGGCAGAAGCAACGTTGAAACAGAAGCGGGCAGATATAAAACCAATGTGGATAAGGTTTTTGTGGCAGGAGATATGCACAGAGGCCAGTCTCTTGTGGTATGGGCAATCAGAGAAGGCCGTGAAGTAGCAACAGAAGTGGATATCAGCCTTATGGGCTATACAAATCTGGTATAATAAAAAAGGAAGAGGGACAGCTTTGTCTCTCTTCCTTTTTTTGCCTGCAGTTCCTTTTTGGTCATATTATGAGTATTAGCTGGTTTGTTTATTTACTGATTTAAAAGTAATTAACTGAAACAATTGAAGATACAAGAAATATAAATAAATATTATTAAAATAAAATGAAAAATATTGAAAATGATGCCAGCATAAGTTATAATTAGTCAAAATTTAAAAGGAGGAAAATTTATGTACAATATTTTAATTGGTGGCGCTGCCGGGCAAGGCATCGATACCATGGTCGCAATTCTGGAAAAACTGTTGAAACATTCCGGATATTATATCTATACCACCAGAGATTTCATGTCCCGCGTACGCGGTGGGCACAATTTTTCCCTTCTGCGTTTTGGAACGGAGGAAATAACCTCCCACAGCTATGGTTTGGACGGAATCATCGCTTTAAATGAGGAAACCATTGATTTACATAAACAAGAACTAAAAGAAGAAGGATTTATACTATGTGACAGCAGCTTTGCTTATCCCAATGATGATTCCAGAGTCATTCAGCTTCCTATGAATAAAATAGCAAAAGAACTTGGAAATGTGAAGGCTTCTGCAAGTGTGGCAGCAGGCGCAGTATTGAAGCTTTTCGGTGAGCCATTTACCTATGTGCAAAAAGTTATGGCGGATGTCATGAAGAAAGAAATTCTTGAGGTCAATTTAAATGCGGCCGAAGCAGGATACTCTGCAGTTGATTCCAAATTTAAGCATCTGGATGGCGAATATAAGGATTACATGCTTATCTCAGGCAGTGAGGCCCTGGGACTTGGAGCGGTGGCCGGAGGGCTTAAGTTCTACGCTGCCTATCCAATGTCTCCATCTACAGCTGTTCTGGAATATCTGGCCTCTGTGGGAAATAAGGCAGGGATCGTGGTAGAACAGGCAGAAGATGAGATTGCTGCTGTTAACATGGCACTTGGTGCTTCCTTTGCTGGTGCAAGGGCTATGACAGGGACCAGCGGAGGCGGCTTCTGCCTAAAGGTAGAGGCACTGGGCTTTTCCGGCATTGCGGAGATTCCGCTTGTAGCCGTAGATGTGCAAAGACCCGGTCCGGCCACCGGTCTCCCTACACGCACAGAACAAAGTGATTTGAAATTTGTTATTTCTGCATCTCAGGGAGAATTTCCCAGGCTTGTCATAGCCTTAAGAAATCATGAGGATGCTTTTTATCAGACCTTCCGGGCGCTGAACTTAGCGGAAAAATATCAGATCCCTGTCATACTACTTAGTGATCAGTATCTTGGAGATGCAACAGCCTGTGTGAAGCCCTTTGACGTATCCGGACTGGAACGAATCAGCCATGCAAAAGAAGCGAATGGGGATTATCTGCGTTACAAGATAACGGAAGATGGTATTTCCCCCAGACTGATACCGGGACTTACAAGCCATATCGTTGCCGCTGACAGTGACGAACATGATGAAAGAGGCTGGATAACGGAATCTGCAGAGGTCAGAAATCAGATGGTAGACAAACGGATGAGAAAATTAAAAGGCCTTGTTAAAGAACTTTCTGAACCGGAGTTTATAGGTGAAGAACAGTGCGAGACACTTCTTCTTGGCTGGGGATCTGTCTACGGTCCAATCCGGGAGGCAGTTTCCCTTCTGAACAAAAGTGGGGATAGAAGCTATGGAGCTCTGGTGTTTGGCGATATTTATCCTCTTCCTCAGGAAAAACTGAGATTTTATGCAAAAGGCAGGACGTTAATCAATGTGGAACAGAATGCCACAGGTCAGCTGGCTTCCCTGATAAGAGAGCAGACAGGAATCGAATGCAATAAAAGTATTTTGAAATATGATGGTAGACAGATATCCGGAGAAGAGATTGCAAAGAAAGTGTTGGAAGGAGGTTCGAAGTAGATGGATAAATTCATAACTTATGAAACAGCCTGGTGTCCGGGATGCGGAAATTTTTCCATATTAAACAGCCTAAAAACGGCGCTGGAGGAGCTGGGCATAGAGCCGAATAAAGTGCTGATGGTTGGAGGAATCGGCCAGGCGGCTAAAACGCCTCAGTATTTAAATGCCAACAGCTTCTGTGGGCTTCACGGAAGGGCACTTCCGGCGGCAGTTGCCGCTAAAATCGCCAATGAAGAGCTCACTGTCATAGTAAATTCCGGAGACGGAGATTCTTACGGCGAAGGAGGCAACCACTTTATTCACAACATTAGAAGAAATGTGAATATTGCACATTTTGTTCATGACAATCAGATATACGGACTGACCAAAGGGCAGGCATCACCCACCAGCGGGGAAGGATTTGTTACAGGAGTTCAGACTGACGGCAACATAAATACACCCTTAAATCCAGTGCTATTGGCAATTGCTTCGGGAGCGGGATTTGTTGCCAGAGGCTTTAGCGGTGATTCAAAGCAGCTGGTGAGCATTATGAAGGAAGCAATCCTTTATCCAGGATATGCCTTTGTGGATATCCTTCAGCCCTGTATCACCTTTAATAAAATCAATACCTTTGCTTATTATAAAAATATGGCAGCGCCACTGGGGGATGACTATGACCCCACGGATCGGCTGGGAGCCATCAAAATGTCAATGGAAATGAGCGAAAAAATCCCTACCGGCATCTTGTATCGGGAAGAAAAAGCAGAATTTCACCGTAAAAACAGGATTTTAAAAGACGGACGGCCACTGATAGAACAAAAAACAGAGGATAGCGTGCTTGGGGACCTCATTGACAGCTTTATATAGTCTGAATTACTAAATTCAGATAAAGAAATCAGGGTAGGAATCCAGACCATAGGATTTCTACCCTGATTTATGCTAAAAGGAAGAGCCATTGTCAGGAATGGGCAGGCAATGCATCTTCCTTTAAATACTTCTTTACTAAGGGAATGAGACAGCCCCCTGTTAAGTTCCCGGCAGAAATCACCAGGATATATAAGAATGCCTTTGCACTCCAGGCACCCGCCATCGTGAAATAAAACATATCTGCAATGCTGTGCTCATATCCGGAAAGAATGAATACCATGACTGGAAGAACCAGAGCGAAGTATTTCCCCACGCCGTCCCGAATGGTTTGAAAGCCGATTACTGCAATGCACATCATCACGCCGCACATGATGGCCATGACAAAAGTACTGAATAGGGTGTCCGAAAGCTTCAGGTTGACAATTTCTGCGGCATGGGCTGTTAATTTGGAGAGCTTTGTATGTCTGAAGATGGTCCCCATTCCTGTGGTGCCCAGGAAATTACCTATGTACACCAGGAGGATGGTCAGAAGATAAGACGGCTTCTCCTCTATTATGTAGCATACCTTTCCGGTAAATAAATGGAAGCCAAATGTGTATATCGTAAATAGCCCGATGGTAAATAAGAAAGAACCTGCAATATGGTTTTCCAGGGTTAAATACATAATGCCTCCCGTGCTGATAGCGATCCCTGCAATGATTGCTTTTATTAATGTTTTCATCTGTGTGGTAACTCCCTTTTCATTCTCTTATGTTTCATTTCCTGCCTGTCTTTTCAGAGCCATGTCATATTATAACATAAGAAAAACAGTTTACAAGAGCATTTGACATTTTGACAAAATTTATCAGAATTTGCATAAAAATACCGCCGATAATATACCGGCGGCAGTAACTTTTTTACACATTGAAACGGAATAAAATAACATCTCCGTCTTTTACAACGTACTCTTTTCCTTCTAATCGTACCAGACCTTTTTCCTTAGCAGCAGTATAGGTTTTGCAATCCAGCAGATCCTGGTAATTAACGACCTCGGCACGGATAAAACCACGCTCAAAATCGGAGTGGATCTTTCCGGCAGCTCCTGGTGCCTTTGTTCCTTCTTTTATGGTCCAGGCTCTGGTTTCAGTCGGACCGGCTGTTAAGTAACTGATAAGACCCAGTAAGTGGTAGCTGGCAGCAATGAGTTTTTCCAAACCGGATTCGGTGAGTCCAAGATCTTCTAAGAACATCTTTTTTTCGTCTTCTTCCAGCTCTGCAATTTCCTGTTCAATCTGAGCACAGATAACAAAAACTTCGCTGTTGTTTTCTTTGGCAAATGTACGTACCTTTTCTACATAGGCATTGGAAGCTCCGTCATCGGCAAGGTCGTCCTCGCATACATTAGCGGCAAAAATAACTGGCTTATAAGTAAGAAGATTAAGGGTGGATATAAATGCAGCTTCATCCTCTTCCTCTGTTTCTATACTTCTGGCAAGATTTCCGTCTTCTAAGTGGGCTTTGATTTTCTTTAAGATGGTTAATTCCTTAGCGAGGGATTTATCATTCATGGCTCCCTTTGCCGATTTGGCAATTCTACGATCCAGGATGTCGAGATCAGAGAAAATCAGCTCTAAATCAATGGTCTCAATGTCCCGGAGCGGATCTACGCTTCCGTCTACATGAATAACATTGGGGTCCTCAAAACAGCGTACTACATGGACAATGGAATCAACCTCACGGATGTTGGAAAGAAACTGGTTACCCAGCCCTTCTCCTTTGGAAGCTCCTTTTACAAGACCTGCAATGTCTACGAATTCGATGACAGCAGGTGTGATTTTAGCGGAATTATACAATGCAGCCAGCTGTCCTAAACGTACATCCGGAACAGGAACAACTCCTACGTTTGGATCAATTGTACAGAAAGGATAGTTAGCAGACTCTGCCCCGGCCTTTGTGAGTGAATTAAACAGAGTACTTTTCCCTACGTTCGGCAAGCCGACAATACCTAATTTCATATCAAATACCTTCCTAATATTGTTTATATTCATAGTTGATTTTTATCTGCAACTAATATAGAATATCATATTATCCACAAAATTAAAAGAGAAAAACAAAAAGAACAAAGCCCATGTCGAAATATAGTTGAATATGTCGGGCGAATATGTTTGATTTTTGTGTTTTAGAAGGGTAAAATAAAGAAAACATCGAAAGGAGAAGACGAATGGCAAATACGGCAGATATTAGTTTTGTGCATTTGGGGATCACCATTGACCATTTGCAGAACAGTATCTCGATATTTGGATTCCGCATTGCATTTTACGGTATTATCATTGGGATTGGAATCTTGGCAGGTCTTTGGGTTGCAACAAGCGATGCAAAGCGCAGAGGGCAGGACCCGGATATTTATTTGGATTTTGCACTGTATGCAATCATTATATCTATTATGGGAGCTAGAATCTATTATGTAATTTTTGATTGGGCTAATTATAAAGATGACCTGATTCAGATTTTTAATCTCAGAGCAGGAGGGTTGGCAATCTACGGTGGCGTCATAGGAGCTGTCATTACCCTCACGGTTTACACCAGAGTGAAGAAACTTTCCTTCTTTTCTTTGGCGGACACTGGTTGCT
>JAQSYE010000123.1 GCA_029256305.1 Lacrimispora sp.
TGCTGAACCGGATTCATAGTACCTGGATCAATGTTGATGTAAGGATCGAATTTTTGCATTGTTACTTTGTAGCCTCTGGCTTTCAACAATCGTCCAAGCGATGCTGCGGTAATACCTTTGCCAAGCCCGGATACTACGCCTCCGGTGACAAATACGTATTTCACTGACATAACAGTGTAACCTCCTTCTGTGATGGTATGGGGATATTTTCAAAAAAAGTATTATACGTCTTTTTTGATAAAAAATCTAGTGCTAAATTAAAAAAACTTAGATAATTAAGTGGAAACTTTTGCTGTGAATATTATGTCCTGAAACCGGGAAAGAAATCATCACTGAGATTTATAAAAATTTGTCCAGATATTAATGTTCCTTATTGACAACAGGAAAAAGAATGATATACTAATAAATGTATTTTTACATTAAATAAGGGTATGACAATTGCGTCAGGTGAGCCATTGGCCCTTCCTGACGTTTTTTTTCATGGTCCCAGCTGATGTTTAAGGAGGAAAAGTCTATGAAATTGAGGAAAATGGTCGGCCTTGCACTCGTAAGTGTAATGGCACTGTCCCTGTCAGCGTGTGGAGGTTCTGCTCCCAAGGCTACTACCGCAGCAGAGAAAACAGAGACACAGGCTTCCGAATCTGCTAAGTCAGAGTCGAAAGCTGAAACCACAGAAGCTGCCAAGGGCGGCATTGCCAAAGAAGATTTAAAAGTTGGATTTATCTATGTTGGTGATGAAAATGAGGGTTATACGGCAGCTCACTACAAGGGAGCCATGGAAATGAAAAAGGCTCTTGGTTTATCAGACGATCAGATCATTATTAAATGGAATGTACCGGAAGATGAAACCTGTAAGGACGCAGCAATGGATCTTGCTGATCAGGGCTGCAACATCATTTTTGCAAACAGTTTCGGACATGAATCCTATATGATGGAAGCTGCAAAAGAGTATCCAGATGTACAGTTCTGTCATGCAACCGGCTTCCAGGCTGCCAAAAGCGGACTGAGCAACATGCACAATTACTTTACAAACGTTTATGAATCACGTTATGTATCCGGTATTGTTGCAGGTCTTAAGTTAAACAAGATGGTAGAAGACGGCAAAGTGAATAAGGATGCAATAAAAGTTGGTTATGTAGGCGCTTATCCTTACGCAGAGGTAATCAGTGGTTATACTTCTTTCTTCTTAGGTGTTCGCTCCGTATGTCCGGAAGCAACCATGGAAGTAAAGTATACAAACAGCTGGGCAAGCTTCGATCTTGAGAAGGAAGCAGCAGATGCACTGATCTCTGACGGCTGTGTATTAATCAGCCAGCATGCTGATACAACTGGCGCTCCTACTGCATGTGAGGCAGCAGGCGTTCCGATCGTTGGATATAACATTTCCATGATCGCAACTGCTCCAAAGACAGCACTTACTTCTGCATCCATCGACTGGGGCCCATATGTAACCTACGCAGTACAGAGTGTTATCGACGGCAAAGCCATTGATACAGACTGGTGCCAGGGATACAAAGAGGGAGCAAACTCCATTACAGAACTGAACAAGGATGCTGTAGCTCCTGGTACAGAGGAGAAGGTAAAAGTAGCAGAAGATGCCATCAAGGCAGGAACTCTTCATGTATTTGATACCTCTACCTTCACTGTAGACGGCAAAAAACTGGAGACCTATAAAAAAGACGGAAGCGATGTGGAGTATATTAAAGATGGTTATTTCCATGAGTCTGAGCACGGTTCCGCACCGGCATTTGATATTTTAATTGATGGTATTACCACCATTGATAAATAAGGTTTCGCCGGATATGAACAGAAAGCGGCGCCAGATTATCTGGCCCCGCTTTTTGCGATTGTATGAGAAAATGGAAAAATGAGGAAAAAATGAAAACGGAGGTTAGCCGGGTGAACGAAAATAATGCCATTGAACTGAAACATATCACGAAACGGTTTGGCCAGGTAGTTGCCAATGATAAAGTCTGCCTGTCTTTAAAAAAAGGAGAGATACTCTCCATTCTGGGTGAGAATGGAAGCGGTAAAACTACTCTCATGAATATGATTTCGGGGATTTATTATCCGGACGAAGGACAGATACTGATTCATGGGAAAGAGGTCACCATACGGTCACCCAAAGACTCGTTTGATCTGGGAATTGGTATGATTCATCAGCATTTCAAGCTGGTGGATGTTCTCACAGCAGCGGAGAATATCATTCTGGGACTGCCTGGAAAAGAGATTCTGGACCGGAAAGCAGTGAATGATAAGATCAATGAACTGACCGGTAAATATGGATTTGATTTAGATCCTGACCAGAAAATCTACCGGATGTCTGTATCCCAGAAGCAGACGGTTGAAATTGTGAAGATGCTTTACCGCGGTGTTGATATTTTAATTCTTGACGAGCCGACCGCCGTTTTAACCCCTCAGGAAGCTGACCGTCTGTTTGCTGTTTTGCGCAATATGAAAAACGCCGGTCACTCCATTATCATTATTACACATAAACTCAACGAAGTTCTTTCCCTTTCTGACCGGGTGGCTGTGTTGAGAAAAGGACAGTACATCGGTACCATAGAGACGAAAGACGCCACAGAAGAATCCTTAACGGAGATGATGGTTGGAAAAAAGGTGAGCTTAAACATCGAGCGTCCGGACCCGGTATCTCCCAAGGAACGTCTCAATGTAAAGGGACTGACCTGCATCAGCAGAGAAGGGGTAAAGACCTTAAACAATGCTTCCTTTATAGCCAACAGCGGTGAAATCCTTGGAATCGCGGGTGTAGCAGGAAGCGGACAGAGAGAGCTTTTAGAAGCAATTGCAGGTCTTGTTCATTCCGCGGAAGGTTCCATTTCCTATTATCCGCCGGAGGGTGGGGAAAAGGAACTGACTTCCATGTCAGCTGCCGAGATTGCCAGAATCGGAGTCCGTTTATCCTTTGTTCCGGAGGACCGTCTGGGAATGGGACTTGTGGGAGCCATGGATTTGACAGACAACATGATGCTTCGAAGCTACCGGAAGGGCAGATCCTTTTTTGCTGACAGGAAAGCGCCAAAGGGTCTTGCAGAGCGTTTGATTGAAGAACTTGAGATTGCCACTCCGGGAACGGCGATTCCGGTACGGAAGCTTTCCGGAGGTAACGTCCAGAAGGTCTTAGTAGGAAGAGAGATCTCTCTGGCTCCATCGGTTATGCTGGTTGCCTATCCGGTGCGCGGACTTGATATTCACTCCTCTTACACCATTTATCATCTTCTTAATGAACAGAAGAAACAGGGAACTGCAGTTGTCTGTGTAGGAGAAGATCTTGATGTATTGATGGAGCTTTGTGACAGGATCCTGGTTATGTGCGGCGGAGAGATCAGCGGCATTGTAGACGGCAGGACTACCACAAAAGAAGAAATCGGAAAACTGATGATGAAGACAGGAGGAACACAAGGATGAGTATAGGAAAGGAACCGGTTTTTCAGATGACAAAGCGGGAATCTATAGAACCCTGGAAGGCGTGGCTGATCCGTCTGATCGCTGTGGCACTGTCTCTGCTTGTCTGTGCAGGTGTCATTGTTGCTCTGACGGGACTCAATCCGGTAGAGGTTTATAAAGGGATTTTTGATGGAGCAGTGGGGACAAAGCGCCGAACCTGGATGACCATCCGGGATACGCTGGTACTCCTTTGTATTGCAGTTGGTATCACACCTGCATTTAAGATGAGGTTCTGGAATATTGGAGCGGAAGGACAGGTGCTCATCGGAGGCGTGACCTCTGCAGCCATGATGATTCATTTAGGAAATACACTTCCTCCTGTGATTTTATTCCCCTTAATGTTTGCAGGGAGCGCTCTGGCCGCCATGGCATGGGCAGTGATTCCGGCATTTTTCAAGGCTTACTGGAATACCAACGAAACACTTTTTACACTGATGATGAATTACGTTGCCATGCAGGTCGTTACCTTTGGAATCATATTCTGGGAAAATCCCAAAGGTTCCAATTCCGTAGGTACTATCAATTCCGCAACAAAGGGAGGCTGGCTTCCCAAACTGTTCGGTCTGGAATACGGCTGGAATCTGGTGATTGTACTGGCTCTGACTGCAGCTATGTTTATCTACTTAAGATACAGCAAGCAGGGATATGAAATAGCGGTTGTAGGAGAAAGCGGCAACACCGCCCGCTATGCAGGAATTAATGTAAAAAAGGTAATTTTAAGAACGATGGCTATTTCCGGTGCAGTTTGCGGAATTGCAGGCTTTATCATTGTAAGCGGGGCCAGTCACACCATTTCTACCAGCACTGCCGGAGGAAGAGGATTTACGGCGATCATCGTATCGTGGATGAGCAAGTTTAATACCTTTGCCATGATTTTAGTATCCTTTTTCCTGGTTTTCATGCAGAAAGGTGCAGGCCAGATTGCATCCCAGTTCAATCTAAACGAAAATGCCGCAGACGTAATCACCGGCATCATTCTGTTCTTCCTCCTGGGTTGTGAATTTTTTATTGATTATAAAATCAGAATACGAGGCGCAAAACAGACTGCAGCAGAAGAATAGGAAGGAGAAACGATCATGGGATTTTTGGTAATATTTATTCAAAAAGTCATTGGTCAGGGGATTGGAATCCTTTATGGAGCCCTTGGAGAAATTCTGACAGAAAAATCCGGTAACTTAAATCTTGGAATTCCGGGTATGATGTATATGGGAGGAATTGCGGGACTGATCGGCGCCTTCCTTTATGAGAACTCCGCTGCACAGCCAAACGGTCTGGTGGGCGTTATTATCTCATTTTTATGCGCATTTTTATGTGCGGCACTGGGCGGTCTGATTTACAGTATTTTGACCATCACCCTTCGTGCAAACCAGAACGTAACCGGTCTTGCACTGACCACCTTTGGCGTAGGCTTCGGCAACTTTTTTGGCGGTTCCTTATCAAAGCTTGCAGGCGGAGTAGGACAGATTTCCGTTTCAGTGACAGGTGCAGCTTTTAAGACACCGGTACCCGGACTTTCCAAGTTGGGTGTGATCGGTCAGGCCTTTTTCTCTTATGGCTTTTTAACCTATCTTGCCATCATTTTAGCAATTTTACTTTCCTTTTTCTTAAATAAAACCAGAAAAGGACTGAATTTAAGAGCGGTAGGCGAAAGCCCATCCACTGCTGATGCAGCAGGAATTCATGTGACTGCTTACCGGTATCTGGCTACCTGTATCGGAGGCGGTTTAAGCGGACTTGGCGGACTTTATTTTGTTATGGAGTATTCCGGCGGAACCTGGACCAACAACGGTTTCGGCGACAGAGGCTGGCTTGCCATCGCTCTGGTTATCTTTGCTCTCTGGAAACCGGTAAATGCCATCTGGGGTTCCCTGCTTTTTGGTGGTCTTTACATCCTTTATTTATACATTCCAGGACTCAGCCGCAGCACACAGGAAATCTTTAAGGCACTTCCTTATATAGTGACCATTGTAGTGTTAATTATAACAAGCCTTAGAAAGGAAAGAGAGCATCAGCCGCCGGCCAGTCTGGGGCGGGCTTATTTCCGGGAAGAACGTTAAATAATTTTTAAGTTGTGAATTCTTTCCAGTCCGCGTGTTTATAAGTATTTAATAATTCTTTTCTTGATTTATGGGGAGACTGACACTATAATGATAGAGGTATAGAATGGGTAGAAACTATCCGGATTGGAGAATTTACACAGATGGATAACAAGAATCAGAATAACAAATTGCCTAAGAATACCCAGGCCATCGTTATCTGGGTAACAGCGTTTCTGATTGCGGTAGCAGGTATCTCTTATCTGCATAATGCCATAACAACGAGAACCAATAAAGAATTAAGCTATGATATTTTTATGAATATGGTAGATGAGAAGCAGGTGGAATCGGTTATTGTAGAGGATACCAGAATCACCATTACGCCCAAGAAGACCTGGGGGGAATATAAGCCAGGTGTCAGCTATTATACGGTAAGGATGGACAACGATCTGAACTTGGCTGAGCGTCTTCGTACTGCTGGGGTGGAGACCGTACGAACTCGCCGGGATGGAAACTTTTTCCTCCAGACCATTATCAGCTATCTTCTTTTATTTGCAGCAATGGGGTTCTTACTGAACTTCATGATGCGCCGTGTAGGCGGTGGCGGCGGACTGATGGGCGTTGGAAAAAGCAATGCCAAGGTCTACGTTCAGAAAGAGACAGGAATTACTTTTAAAGATGTGGCGGGTGAAGATGAAGCCAAGGAATCCTTAACGGAAATCGTGGATTTCCTTCATAACCCCGGAAAATATACGAAGATCGGTGCCAAGCTTCCCAAAGGTGCCCTTTTAGTAGGACCTCCCGGAACAGGAAAGACGCTTCTTGCCAAGGCAGTTGCAGGCGAGGCACATGTTCCTTTCTACTCCCTTTCCGGTTCTGATTTTGTGGAGATGTTTGTGGGCGTTGGTGCCTCCCGTGTCCGTGACCTTTTTAAGCAGGCACAGGAATCCGCACCCTGTATCATATTTATTGATGAGATAGATGCCATCGGTAAGAGTCGTGACTCCAGATTTGGCGGCGGCAACGATGAGAGAGAGCAGACGTTAAACCAGCTGCTATCTGAGATGGACGGCTTCGATTCTTCTAAGGGACTTCTGGTTCTGGCTGCGACCAACCGTCCAGAGATCCTGGATCCCGCGCTTCTTCGTCCCGGTCGTTTTGACCGACGCATTATCGTGGATAAGCCGGATTTAAAAGGACGTGTGGACATCTTAAAGGTTCATTCAAAAGACGTGCTTTTAGATGATACGGTAGACATAGATGCCATCGCTCTTGCAACTTCCGGTGCTGTTGGTTCTGATCTTGCCAACATGATTAATGAAGGAGCAATTCTGGCGGTCAAGAACGGACGCCATGCTGTATCCCAAAAGGATCTGTTTGAAGCGGTAGAAGTTGTCTTAGTTGGTAAGGAAAAGAAAGACAGAGTTCTTAATAAGGAAGAGAGAAGGATCGTATCCTATCATGAAGTGGGCCATGCTTTGGTCAGCGCACTCCAAAAGGATTCAGAGCCGGTGCAGAAGATTACCATTGTTCCAAGAACCATGGGAGCTCTTGGATATGTCATGCATGTGCCTGAGGAAGAGAAGTTCTTAAATTCCAAGAAAGAACTCCATGCCATGTTGGTTGGCTACTTAGCCGGACGTGCGGCTGAGGAGATCGTTTTCGATTCCATTACCACTGGTGCAGCCAACGATATCGAGCAGGCCACTAAGGTTGCCCGTGCCATGATTACCCAGTACGGTATGTCGGATAAATTCGGACTGATCGGTCTTGCTACGAAAGAAGATCAGTATTTAAGCGGAAGAATGGTTATGAACTGTGCAGAAGCTACCTCATCCCAGATCGATGAAGAAGTCATGAAGATGTTAAAAGAGGCTTACGAAGAAGCTAAGAATCTTCTGATGGACAATCGGGATATTATGGATCAGATTGCAGAATTCTTAATCGAGAGAGAAACCATTACCGGTAAGGAATTTATGAAGATCTTCCGGGAAGCAAAAGGAATTCCGGAACCGGTTAAATCAGACAAAGAGTCAGGAAAAGACGAAGCAGCTGAGGAGCCAGGAGACGGACTGACTGATTGGGTGAAAGAAGAAGTACAGGCTAAAAAAGAAGAATCTCATTCAGAAACAGAAGAAGGAACGGACCTTTGATGTTATAGCCGTTTCACAAACTGATTGTAACACATGGATATTTTTGGTATAATAAAGGCAATGGCCTTGGATCAGATACAATAAGGAACGATGAATCAAACGGCTGTCATGTAGAATGATAGCCGTTTCTTTCTGTCTGTTTTTATAGGAATAACGAAGCGATGGGAGATGAGTTAAAACAACCATGATACTGATGAATGAGATACCGGACCGCTTTTGGGGACTGTTCCGTTCCATAAACCGGTCCACCTACATAGAAGCACTTTTAAGAATCAATGAAGAATATGAATACAGCAACTACTTTTTAAGCCGCGAGGTGTGCCTGCAGGTTTTAGAGGAGTATTTTCTCCAGAAACGGCTGGTAATCTGGCAGGATGAGCTGGAAGATGAAGCAGATGAACAGCTGCCGCCTGCTTCCAGAGTATTAAACTGGCTTTTGAGAGCAGGCTGGCTTCGAAAGGTGGATGATTATGCCTCCATGACGGTGAATATCGTAATTCCTGATTATGCCGCTGTCATGATTGAGGCATTTTTTAAGCTTTCAAGCGACGAAGAGGATGAGACGCAGATCTATATTCAGAACATTTACGCCATTCTTTTCTCTTTAAAAAATGATCCCAGGGCGGGAATCAGCCTTTTAAATACGGCCTATTTCAATACAAAACGGCTCAATAAGTCCCTGCAGGACATGCTTCACAACATGGATAAGTTCTTTGCAAGCCTTTTGGAGCAGAAGGCTTACGGAGAGCTGTTAAAAGAGCATCTGGAAGGCTATGTGGAGGAGATCGTAAAAAAGAAGTACCACATTTTAAAGACATCGGATAACTTTTATCTTTATAAAAATGATATCAAACGGTGGATCAGCGGTCTGCGTGAGGATGTGGCATGGATGGAGGAAATGAGCCGGCGCAGTGCTAATAAAGTGACTGCTGCCGATGTGGCAGAAAAGCTGGACCAGATTGAGCGAGGCTTTGATCACATCGAGCACCGGATTTCCAATATGGATAAGGAACACTCCCGCTACATCCGTGCCACTGTTACAAGGCTTAATTATCTTCTCAATCAGGAGGATAATATGAAAGGTTTTGTAATCCGTTTATTAAACCATCTTTCTCTTGCAGAGGATCAGGAGGAGGCCATTGAAAAGGCAGGAAACTGCATGAACTTATCCCAGCTGGCAATTCTTTCTGATAAATCCATTTACAAAAAGAGAAAGAGCAGAACAGAATTTAAGGAAACGCTGGTGCCGGATGAGGAACAGGTGGAACTGACAGCAGAAGAGGTTCTGAATTTAAACCGGGTTAAGAACCGTTACAGCAAGAAGGAAATTGAAGGCTATATTGAATCCCGCATGGTACAGGGGCGCATGGAGGTCAGGGAAGACACGGTACGCACAACCGAGGAATTTGAAAAGCTGATTCTGGCTTATGATTATTCCATAAGAAGAAAAAGTCTTTATCGGGTGGAGGATATGGAACCGGAGCTTGTAGATAACGGAAGGTTCCGTTATCCCAGGCTGGTATTTGTAAGGAGGACTGAAGTATGACAAATGAAGAATATACTGGCTCAATCGGCCAGATTCCATATTATGACGGACTTTTGCAGGGAGAAAAGGCGGAGTTAAGAGATGCCATCCGGCTGCTGTTAAAACAGACCTTTATTCTGGAGCATCGATATGACAAGCGTTCCAGCCGTTTTCTCTATAATCAGGAATTTAAAGTCTGCAACAAGCATCTGGAATTTATCCGGGCGTATTTAGCAGTCAGCGGCATCAATGTGCTGGAAAACAGCCAGCTGGGACTGATTTACATACAGGGTGAAGACACCATGGGAGAAAAGCTGCCCAAGCTGGCAACTCTTTACTTATTGGTGTTGAAGCTGATTTACGATGAACAGATGGCGGCAGCTTCCACCAGCATCAATGTTTATACTACCATCAGTGAGATTCACGACAAGCTTGGCAATTACCGGCTTTTTAAAAAGCAGCCGTCTGTCACGGAGATTCGCCGTGCCATCGCTTTGTTGAAAAAGTATCAGATTTTAGAGCCCCTTGACGTTCTGGAAGATTTAGACGGGGATAACCGCATGATCATCTATCCCAGTATCAATGTGGTGTTATTTGGTGATGACGTAAGGTCCCTGCTGGAATCATTTGAAGAAGGAGAAGACAGCGATGACGAATCAGAATTTTGAGGCCCTGTCCAGAATACTTTTAAATAACTGGCATTACATTACCCATAAGACTCTGTCCTTCCACGAAGAGATCAATTTCTTCACCGGCCACTCCGGGAGCGGAAAATCCACGGTCATTGATGCCATGCAGATCCTGCTTTATGCCAATACTGACGGAAGAGGATTCTTTAATAAGGCGGCTGCCGATGATTCGGACCGAAACTTAATCGAGTATCTGCGGGGAATGGTGAATATCGGAGAAAACAACGAATTTGCCTATTTAAGGAATCAGAATTTCTCCACCACCATTGCCCTGGAATTAAAGCGCACAGATAATGGAGAATGCCAGTGTATCGGAATCATCTTTGATGTGGAAACAGCAACCAATGATATATCAAGGAAGTTTTTCTGGCACAAAGGCCCGTTGTGGGAGAATGAATACCGGACCGGGACAAGAACCATGACAATTGAAGAAGTAACTTCTTATCTCCAGGTTCATTATGAGAAAGATGAGTACTTTACAACTTCCCATAATGAACGGTTCCGCAGACAGCTGTATGATGTCTATTTAGGCGGATTGGATTCTGAGAAATTTCCTCTGCTTTTTAAGCGCGCAATTCCGTTCCGTATGAATATCCGTCTGGAGGATTTTGTTAAGGAATATATCTGCATGGAACAGGATATTCACATCGAGGACATGCAGGAAAGCGTCATGCAGTACGGACGTATGAGAAAGAAGATCGAAGATACCTTTGTAGAGATTGGCTATTTAAAGGAAATGAGATCACTCTATGATTCTGTGATGGAAAAGGAAGGGGAGATCCGGTCAAACACCTTTTATTTCCACAAAATGGAGATCATGGACTATCAGACCCGAATCCAGGCACTGAAAGATAAGATCCGCCTTTCCGGAGAGGAGTATACCCGTCAGGAAGAGCGAAAAGAGGGACTGGATGTTCAGATTAATGATCTGACCAAGCAGGGAGAAGAGCTTCTCCGTCAGATTTCATCTACCGGATATGAGGATCTGAAAAATCAGTTGGATTCAGCCAGGGAGCTGGTGAGTCATTTAAATAAAAGTGTGGTGAAGTGGCAGCAGACGGCAGACCGCCTGAATGCATGGATTGAGGAAGAATCCACCTCCAACCAGACCATCTGGGACATTGAGGAATTTGAGAAAAATACCATCGATGAGGAAAAACTGATCCGGTTAAAGAAATCCATAGCCCAGATGCAGGCGGAAACGGAAGATACGAAAAAAGAGGCGGAAAGCCTTTTAAGGGATATTAAGAAACGGGAGCGTCAGACCAGTGAAGAGCTCACACAGCTGAAAGCAGGAAGCAAGGCTTATCCAAAGTACTTAGAGAGGGCAAAAAACTTTCTCCAGCAGCGTCTTCTTCAGAAGACCGGCAAGGCAGTGGAGGTTCACGTTCTTGCGGATCTGTTGGATATCCGGGATGAGACGTGGAGAAATGCGGTAGAGGGATATTTAGGCAATCAAAAGCTGTCGTTGGTGGTTGCGCCTGCCTATGCAAAAGCAGCCATGGAGGTCTATGAAGAACTGGATCAGAGTGAAGCATTTCATGTGGCAGTTTTGGACACAGAGAGGGCAGGAGAGAGCACACATGAGGTTCTTAAAAATTCCCTTGTGGAAGAAGTGGTTGTGAGAGAGTCTTATTTACAGCCCTACCTGGATTTACTTCTTGGAAA
>JAQSYE010000124.1 GCA_029256305.1 Lacrimispora sp.
TTCATACAGTTAAATACCCCTTTTAAGTTGGTACTGATGACTGCATCAAACTCTTCTTCTGACATTTTCATAAGAAGATTATCTCTGGTAATGCCTGCATTATTTATGAGAATATCCAGCTTTCCATATTTCTTAATTACTCCGTCAAGAAAAATCCCCGAAGCTTCGTAATTCGAAACATTACAGGCAATTGCTTCTGCTTTGCCGCCATTTTCTTCAATCTCTCTTACTACCTGAAGTGCTTTTTCTTCCGATCCGTTATAATTGACAATTACAGTAGCACCTTCCAGTCCCAGCTTTAACGCAATTGCTCTTCCGATTCCTCTGCTGGCACCAGTAACCACCGCTATTTTTCCATCTAACATATCTGCCACCTCCCCTTTAAATTTCTGCCAATTTATCTATGTCTTCCAGTTTTTCTATATTAAAGACTCTTACATCTCTCGTTATCTTCTTAATAAACCCTGCAAGTGTTTTTCCTGGTCCGATTTCTATAAACGTATCCACTCCGTCCTTTATCATAGTCTCCACACTCTGCTGGAAACGCACGGAAGAAGATACCTGTCGAATCAGTAAAGGCTTTACCTCATCTGCCTCTGTCACATACTGGGCTGTTACATTTGCCACATAGGGGATCACAGGCTTGCGAATTTCTATGTCCTCAAGGACGGCACCCAGTTTTTCACCGGCACCAGTCAGCATGGCTGAATGGAACGGACCGCTTACATTTAAGCCAATGACTCTTTTCGCTCCTGCTGCCAGAAGCTTCTCACTTGCTTCCTCTACCGCTTCTTTCTTACCTGATATAACAATCTGCCCGGGGCAGTTATAATTTGCAATCTGAACTCCTTCAATCTGGCTTAAAACCTCTTCAATTTTATCGGCATCCAGGGAAAGAACAGCCGCCATAGCTCCCAGTCCCGCAGGAACTGCTTCCTGCATAAGAATTCCTCTCTGTCTGACTGTTAAAATGGCATCCTGATCACTCATCACACCGGATGCTGCAAGTGCGCAATATTCTCCCAGGCTTAAACCAGCCGTCACAGCCGGTCTGATTCCTGTTTTTTCTTCCAACGCTCTCATCATGGCGATTCCTGTTGTCACCATGGCTGACTGCGTATATTCTGTAATGTCCAGACGGTCATTTTTCTCAAAGCAGAGTTCCGGCAGGGAAAAACCAAGAAGCCCGGAGGCCCTATCATAGATTTCTTTTCCAATTGCTGTCTGCTCATAAAAGTCCTGGCCCATCCCGCAGTACTGCGCGCCCTGGCCTGGGAAAATAAATGCGATCTTGCTCATAGTCATAAACTCCTCTTTAACGGCCAAGAAGCTTCCTGGCCTGCTCCATCATTTCTTCAATCATTTCCTTACAAGTCTGTTCTTTACTGATCATACCTGCAATCTGTCCGGCCATAACCGTGCCGTTAATAACATCTCCCTCTAAAACAGCATTACGAAGAGTTCCAAGGGTTAAATATTCCAGTTCTTCAAAGGATTTTCCTTCCTCCTCCAGCTTAACATACTCTCTGGTCATCTGGTTTCTTAAGGATCTTACCGGGTGGCCATGTGTGCGTCCCGTTACTGCTGAATCAATATCCTTTGCTTTTATAATTCGCCGTTTGTAATTGTCATGTACAATGGATTCTTTGGAAACCACAAATCTGGTTCCGACCTGGACAGCTTCTGCACCAAGCATAAATGCTGCCGCAATTCCTCTGCCATCACCGATTCCCCCTGCCGCTATGACAGGGATGGAAACCGCATCTGCTATCTGGGGAACTAACGTCATGGTGGTCTGCTCTCCAATATGTCCGCCGGACTCACAGCCCTCTGCAACCACTGCATCTGCGCCATAGCGTTCCATTCTCTTTGCAAGTGCTACGGAAGCAACAACTGGAATTACTTTAATCCCCGCTGCCTTCCACATCTCCATGTATTTTTCCGGATTACCAGCTCCGGTGGTTACCACCTTTATGCCTTCCTCTACGATGACCTTTGCCACATCTTCCGCATGAGGGCTTAAAAGCATAACATTAACACCGATTGGCCTATTAGTCAGTTTCTTTGCTTTGCGAATTTCCTCACGCACCACTTCACCCGGTGCATTGGCTCCGCCAATGAGTCCCAGACCACCAGCTTCCGACACAGCAGATGCAAGATGATGTTCTGCAACCCATGCCATGCCGCCCTGTATGATGGGATATTCAATTCCCAAAAGTTGGGTGATTCTGGTATTCATTACGCTTCCACGCCCTTTGCTTTTAAATAGTCCATAACCTGCTGAACGGTTGTCAGTTTTTCTAAGTCCTCGGAAGGGATCTCAACAGAATACTCATCTTCAAGAGCCATAACCAATTCAAATAAATCAAGGGAATCTGCCCCTAAGTCCTCTTTAAAAGAGGATTCTGGTTTTACGATTGCTGCATCCACATTTAACTGTTCTGCTATAATTTCCTGCATTTTCTCTAACATTTTTTAATCTCCTTTTGCTTCCTCTTATTCATTTTTATATGCTAGTACTTTGATTTTCAAAGTATTAGATCCATTATTTACCACTCCATAAGAGTGGCTCCCCAGGTAAGTCCGGCCCCAAATCCGGCAAGTACGATCTTATCTCCCTGCTGCAGCTTTCCGGCCTTGTTTAATTCATCTAATAAAAGAGGAACGGATGCTCCCGATGTGTTTCCATACCGCTCTAAATTAGTGGGAAACTTCTCCATGGACACTTTCAGCCTCTTTGCAATTGATTCAAAGATCCGGTAATTAGCCTGATGCAGGATAAAATACTTTATTTCGCTTAAATCTGTTCCGCTCTCTGAAAGCACTTCTAAGATTGCTTCCGGAACGGTCTTCACTGCAAACCGGAACACTTCCTGCCCATCCATGGTCACATATCCTGTTTCCGGTTCCTGACCAGTTAGAAAATTACCTGTGGTCCGTGATACACAGTCCAGCGCACTCCCTCTTGTGCCATCGGCACCCATGGTCATGTAAAGTGTTCCTTTATCCTCGGTCCGTACTACCGTTGCTCCTGCGCCATCTCCAAAAAGTACGCAGGTTCCTCTGTCTTTCCAGTCAACCAGCTTGCTTAACGTATCGGCTCCGATTATCAGACCTGTTTTATAGATTCCTGCCTGAAAAAAAGCGGAGATTGTATGGAACCCGTAGATAAAACCGGAGCATGCAGCGCTTAAGTCAAAAGCAATTGCCCTATGCGCACCGATCGCCGCCTGCACTTCACAGGCTCCGCTTGGAAAACAACGGTCAGGAGATGAAGTAGCTAAAACAATAATGTCCAGTTCATCTGCCGATATGCCAGAATCCTTTAGCGCGGCCATTGCTGCCTTTATCGCCAGATCCGTGGTTCCAGAGTTGGCCTCAGCGATCCGACGCTCTGTGATTCCCGTCCTTGACTGGATCCATTCATTACTGGTATCCATGATCTTTGCCAGATCGTCATTGGTCACCACGCGGTCCGGAACTGCTGAACCTGTTCCAATTATTTTTGTTGTCATATATTTCCCCCATTCATGTTTCTGTTCCATTCCGGTGTCTTCCAGTCTGAAATGAAATCATGCCTCGTTGGATTGTTTTATATCTCAAATAGTTTGAATCTCAAAATAATATTATTAAAATAAACGCCCGTTGTCAAGATATTTTTTATATTTCCCGATTGAGCAGATATTGATAAACCTCTCTTTTGCTGATTCCGCGGTCTTTTGCGACCATACGCATGGCTTCTTTTTTATCCACTCCCTGACTTTCATAGCGCTCCATATGTTCTTCCATGGAAATTTCATCAAACGCTTTTGTCTGTTCCAGGCGAATTTCATCAAAGCTCCTGCCTTCCACCACGATGACACATTCACCCTTTGGGTCTTCTTTGCGGTAAGTGCTTATTGCCTGGGTAAAGGTAGTACGGAATGCCGTTTCATACCGCTTTGTCAATTCCCTGCAAATGGTAATTCTCCGCTCACCCAATGCCTCATAAAGTTCTTCCAGTGTCCTGACAAGACGGTGGGGTGCCTCATAGAGAATGATAGTTCTTGTCTCATTCTTTAACTCATTTAAGATCCACTGCTTCTCTTTTTTATCGGAAGGAAGAAACGCTTCAAAACAAAATCTCCTGGTTCCCAGTCCAGAAAGGGTCAGAGCCGTGATACAAGCCGCAGGTCCGGGCAGAGAAGTCACCTCCACGCCTGCCTCATAACACTGCTTTACCAGTTCTTCTCCCGGATCGGAGATTCCCGGCGTTCCTGCATCCGTAATCAAAGCAACCATGACTCCCTGTTTCATCTGTTCCACCAGATAGACTGCCTTGTCTACCTTATTGTACTCGTGGTAGCTGGTCATAGGAGTCTTAATATCAAAATGATTCAGAAGCTTAATGCTGTGACGGGTATCTTCCGCTGCAATCAAATCCGCTTCTTTCAGAGTATTTAAAACCCGTAGGGTAATGTCCTCAAGATTGCCGATGGGAGTGGCACACAAATACAATTTACCTTTTTTCTCGTTCATTTTCCTTCTCCCGTTAAATTCCTTTTATTCCATTCATGGTTTTAGATCAGTACCCGTAAATCGTATAGATCTCATCCGTATACACACCCGGTTCCTTATATACAACTACTGGAGCCTCCACCTTAATCATGGACCTCCCTCCCCTTACTGCTTCAATAAGAACCATATTGGCCTCCTTATCAACAAAGGGGTGTACCATCTTCATTCGTTTGGGTTCCATACCCCCGCTTTTTAATGCTGTTATAATTTCAATCAGTCTGTGCGGCCTGTGAACCAGATAAAACCGCCCGCCGGGACGAAGAAGCCTTGCTGCTTCCCTTGTTACATCCTGTAATGTACAAAGAACCTCATGGCGGGATATCGCCTTTGGCAGATCCGGATTTTTAAGCCCATGGGCATCATTCATATAAGGAGGATTGGATGTCACCACATCAAAAGAAGCCGCACCAAACAAACGGCTGGCTTCCTTTATATCTCCTCTGACAATGGTTATCTTATCCTCCAGATGATTAAGCGCCACGCTCCTTGCGGCCATATCCGCCACTTCCTCCTGGATCTCAAGCCCGGTATAATGAATCCCCTGATTCTTAGCTTCCAAAAGAATGGGGATAATCCCCGTACCGGTTCCAAGATCTATCGCCTTTTCCCCTGGCTTTACCTTTGCGAAGCCGGAAAGCAGAACGGCATCCATTCCAAAACAGAAGCCGTCCCGGTTTTGTATAATCTGATAACCGTTGCGCTGAAGGTCATCAATCCGTTCATTGTCTTTAAGCTTAATTGTCATCTAACTTGGATTTTCCCTCTTTCTTTTCCAGTGCTTCCAAAGCCTTTAACTCCTCATCCGTCACCTGGTTCTTTTCCCTGCGGCGTCTGGGCTTAAACCTTAACTGTTCCACTTTATATTCTCTGATTTCTTTATCGTCCTTAATCATAACCACTACCTTAACCAATTGCCTGAGAACGCTGACTGAGTGAACCTCTCCCTTTAATCCGTCATCTGTGGTGATAAAATCACCCACACTCGGAAGCTTGCTGTTAAGTTCCTCGTAGGTTTCTTCCTCATTCTTTAAGCAGCACATCAGCCTTCCGCACACACCGGAAATCTTGGTGGGATTTAAAGAAAGGTTCTGTTCCTTTGCCATCTTTATAGAAACCGGTATAAACTCAGAAAGATAAGAGTGGCAGCACAGTGTCCTGCCGCAGATACCCACACCTCCCACAATCTTTGTCTCATCCCTGACACCAACCTGGCGCAGTTCAATCCTGGTTTTAAAAACAGAAGCCAGATCCTTAACCAGCTCCCTGAAATCAATTCTTCCGTCTGCCGTAAAATAAAACAGCACCTTGTTGTTATCAAAGGTATATTCCGCATCTATCAGCTTCATTAAAAGACCGTGTTTTTTAATCTTTTCCCTGCAGATCTTAAATGCTTCCTTTTCCTTTTCATGGTTCTTTTTCTCTGCTTCATCATCTGCCTTGGTAGCCATACGGATCACTGATTTTAAAGGCTGAACCACCTTTTCATCTTCTACCTCACGCGCTCCAAGAACAACGTAACCATACTCAATACCTCTTGCTGTCTCTACTATTACATGATCTCCAGCCTTTACCTCCAGATTTACAGGATCAAAGTAATAGATTTTTCCTGCATTCCGGAATCTGACGCCAATAACTTTAATCATCAATTAATTCTCCTTCATAACAAGCAGCATAAGCTCCATTGCCAGTTCCATATTTACGTTGGCATTTAAACGGACCCTTGCCTTATCTATGGCTTGGGAAATCAACTCGATTCCCTCATAAGAGCTGGCAGCGCTCATCTCTTTCATTGTATTAAATTCTTCCTTAAAAACAAGAAGATTGATATCTTGTGTTACTTTAAACATTAAAACATCCCGATACCACAGCTGCATAAAATCGAGGCAGTCAGATAAATCCGGATCCTGTTCCTTCAGCTTCCTGATATAATTTAGAAGTTCCATTATATCCATCTCTTTTAAATGCTTCAGCATATGAATTAACTCCATATACAGCGCCTGAAATTTTTCTGACGCAGCAAGATGAATGGCACGTCCCAAATTACCCCTGGCAAATGCCCCATACACTTCCGCCCTGCTCTCACCAATCCCCATAGACCCGATTAAATAGGACGTAACAACCGAATCCTTTAACGGCTTTAATTTTAACTGCACGCACCGGGAAAGGATTGTTGGCAAAAAAGCTTCCTGGTTGGTGGTAAGAAGCATAATAATTGCATAAGACGGCGGTTCCTCTATGGTCTTTAGCAGAGCATTCTGCGCCTGGACCGTCATCTTTTCCGCCTCATCAACAATGTAAATTTTATAGTAGCTGCTGTAAGGCCGTATCATAATTGTATCCTGTATCTGACTTCGGATGTCATCTACGCCGATACCTGCTGTTTTTTCATGTGTGATAAAAATAAGATCCGGGTGATTGCCACTCATGACCTGCTTACAGGCATGACACTGCATACACGGTTCACTCATTCCTTTTTCACACAGCAAAGTCATGGCAAATGCGCTAGCCAGCGATTTTCTTCCCATTCCCGCTTCTCCAGTGAGAATATACGCGTGGGATACATGATTTGATTCAATCGCCTTCTGTAAATGTTCCTTGATTCTCTCATGACCGATAATATCGTGGAAACCTGGCATAGAGACACCTCCCTATCGCTGTTGTATGACCCGTTTTCTTAAAAACCAGCCAGTATCATTATAACATAGAACGTTTTTCACCACAAGAAAGAAGTATTGGCAAATGTTATCGTATGAAATTAAATTTACTTTATTTTATTTCCGCGTCGCCGCTTAAGAATTTCTCCAGGTTCTCTCCATGGAAACAGTGACCTCCATCCCATATATCATGATAAATTTCTTCCTCTTTTTCAAACAAGCCATAAGCCTTTTTGATCACTTCCAGCTGCTCTGAAACGTTTTCCATCCCTCTGTATCCATTCAGGTGATCACCACGGGCCGACTGCACCATTAACCGCCTTGGTGCCAGAAGTGCCCCAATATCTCCCATATCCACATGCTCCCAAAGATGAGGGACATAATTGCAGCTGCAGTTTCCATTGAGCTTTAAAAGAGAATCCGAATATCCATATAAGTATCCGCTGATAATGACTGTTTTAATCCGATCATCCAAAGCAGAAAGCCAGAGTGTCTGCATTCCTCCGCCGGAAAATCCCACACAGCCAATGGACTCCTCATCCCATTCTCCCCGTTCCTTTACATAATCAATCAGTCTCATTAAATCCCAGGTACACATACCAATCACAGTCATGCCCAGGGGTTCTGCCATATGGGAAAGATGAAAACAGGTTGAATTTAAAAATTCACTTTCTTCTTCTCCCTGCAGTGCTGCCTCTCTTCTCTCCCCAAACCCCCGGCAATCCGGGCATAGGACTGCATAGCCCAGTTTCGCCATCATCAACCCGTAATCGTAATGAAAAAGCTCAATTTTGTCTGCAACAGCCGGAATTTCCCGAACCCCTGCAACCGAATATTTTCCTGCTCCCTGATGACCCGGAGGTGCCAGAAAGCATTTTAGTCTCTCTTCGCCCTGCTTTGGAGGGATCAGAACGTAGACCGGCATATACACGTCCGATTCTACCTATAGCAGAATCTTCTCACGTATGATACCGCCTTCTATTACCACCCGCTCCAGACACTGAGGATTTAACGGGCAATATTCCATGTTCTGCAGACCGATCAGGGTTTTTAACAGCTCTCTTGTTTCCGCCTTCCATTTCTCATATTCTATTTTTGTTTCTGCACAAAACCTGTTTTTCCTACCCTTTTCCTTCATTCTCTTTAAAAGCTGCCCTTCACAGGTATAAAACCGGGTAATGGGTATTGTTCTTTTCCTGTCTTCCATATCCTAACCTTTCTATTCTGTAATAAATATTATTAAAGTAAAAAACCGACACAGAAACGGATCTCTGTGCCGGTCGAATAATCATTATTTGGTGGATGAAGCGAACCGGTCATACTGCTGCTGTTTCACCTTCAGCAGTTCCTTTAATCCCATGCTGTCAAGCCTGGATAAATAGGAATCAAATGTGCTAAGATCTGTGGTTCCTGTAATGAATGCCACATTCATTTCTTCTACATAAGTAGTGATATCAACCAGATATTGAGAAACAATATTCTGCTCATCCTTTGTGGAGTAGATGAACGGCCATGGCGCCTTAGAAAATGCCTGGAGCTCCTTATCCTTCTCAACATGCCAGGTTGGAAGAAGTACATCCGTTGCGTCTACAGACTGATGGGAAGGAAGACATCCTGCATTAATACCCAGCTGCTGAAGCCAGTTACTATCAGAAGCTTTCTCTGTATAAGCCTTTTTTCCGTCTGCTGATACGGTGTAGCTCTCTCCTTCAAGTCCCCAGACATAATAATTCTGTGCTTCCTCACTCATCGCATAATCTAAAAACTTAATGGCAATAAGCGGATCCTTGTCTGACTTGCTAACTCCGAATATATAGGCCATGGGGTTTCTGGCCAGGTAAAAGCCTTTTGAATCTCCGGAAAGAGGTGGAATTCCAACTATAATTCCCTTTTCTCCAGTATACTCTGGATACTGCTTGCTGTAAAGCTGTGACATCTGCCAACTGTAATCAAATGTTGCACCAGTTATGTTCCGGGCACAACGCTCAGTAATCTGGTCGCGGTTGCACTATAAATCTGCTGATCCATTCCATTGGCAAATGCCTGAACCTTTGTTTCATAATATTTTACTGCCTGCTCCTCTTTAACCTTTGCCGCCTCATAAATTACTGTAACAGAGTAAATAAGAAAGCTTAATATAATTATCAGACAGTAGGACAAAAACATATTTTTAAAGACTCTGCTCTTACGGGCTTCCATCGCATTCATATTTTGATCACCTTATTATACCCCTTACATTTCCCATTGTTTTTTCACTGTACAAAATCTTATTAATAATATACCAAACCCACCCATTGATAGCAAGGAATTTTAGCAGTACCCATCATTTCCACCTGCATTTGAAATATATAATTGTAAAATCCTCTGTTTACATTTTATTTTATTATTAATTTGAAGTATTTTTGTGCACATTTGATATAATTTTAATAAATACATTTGCATTAAAAATCATTATTACTTAATATTATGGTGTGATTTTTAAATATTATGGTGATTTTTACAATTTCCAACAATTTTCAACACTATTTATGTTGAGAATCTCTCAACGGTGAAGTATACTTAACATAAAAAGTAATACTGTTAAAAATGATAAAAACGGGAGATGATCGCAATTTTAGGCATGATAATTGCAGACGATGAAAAAAAGATCTGTAAGCTCATCGAATATTTAGTTAATTGGGATGAAATTGGCATCCGGCTGCTTGGAACTGCATACGACGGTTTAACCGCGCTGCAGCTGATTAATGAAAAGAAACCGGATATTCTTCTTACAGATATCCGAATGCCAGGAATGGATGGGCTTCGTCTGATTGAAGAGGCAAAAATGCAGAATGAAATTCTCAAATGCATCATCATCAGCGGTTATAAAGACTTTCAATATGCCCAGCAGGGAATGAGATTTGGCGTAAGAGACTATCTGTTAAAACCGATCAATCAGGAAGACTTAACCCGTACACTGAAAAAACTGGTTAAGGAAACTCAGGAACAGATATCCATACAATCCTCACGTCTGCATCTTGAGGAAACGATAAAGAGTTATACAGGAACATTTAAACACCTGTTTTTAAAGACTGTTTTACAAAAACAGCTAAGTGAACAGGAAGAAAACATACTGCAGGAAGTTGAGAAAATGAATGCTGCTGATATTATGAAAAATTCAGCACGATGTATTGCAGTAAAACCCAATATCAGTTACAGAGAGTTTACCAGAGAAAGCTACCAACTCCTTACTGAGAAAACTCTTGGAATTGCCGAAGTGGAATTTTCATCTCACAACTGGATCTGGATATCAGAAGTGACTGAAGAAGGAATTTTCTTTCTTCTCTTTTATGATGCCTTGGACCGGAAAGAACTTCTGGAATCCATTAACCACATAAAAGAGCGTGTTCTCAGTCTTCAGGATCTGTTCCCCAGACTCTACTTTAATGCTGTGGTCAGTGAGCCGGCAGATAGTTGTATCCAGTTGATCCAGCGAATTAAGGAAAGTCGGATTGCTATGGGCAACCGCTTCCTCACAAGCTTAAATACAGTCTCAGAGATCAAATCACTTACAGCAAAGAAGTCCCTATCCCCAACCATGGACACCAGAATCTCTAAGCTGCTGGAAGACAGACCGGAAGCCTTTGATATGGAAGAGATTAAAAAATGTGTGGATGCCGCAAAGCATATTATGAAGGCAGAAGACATTTCCTCCTGCTTACAGGTTAAGAAAAACCTCCTTCTGCTTCTTAACTATTACCTGAATGGATTCAAACAGCTGGACTCCACTTTGGACGAACACCAAAAGGAATCCTGGTTTTTTGAAATGTATGAACACTGTACAAGTTTAGAGCAGACGTTCCGGCTTCTGGAAGATACGCTTTGTGAGACCCTGCTAAATGTACTGGATCATTTAAAAAACAGGGAAATAAAGCCTGTTATCTATGCCAAACGTTATATAGAAGAGAACAAGGGTATCAACATCAAGCTGGAAGAACTGGCTAAAAATACAGGGTTTAGCTACACCTATTTTTCCTCTCTTTTCAAAAAAGAAACAGGAAAAACTTTAACCGAGTATATTCAAATGGTACGGATTGACACTGCCAAAAAGCTATTGACCGAAAAAGAGAGAAGCATCAGTGAGGTTGCTGAGCTGGCCGGATATAATGATATAAAATTTTTTACAAGACAGTTTAAAAAAGCACTTGGCGTATCGCCCAATGAATACAGGAAATTGTTTACCAACCGATAGCTGGGAGGGATCTAATTGAAAAAGCAATGGCT
>JAQSYE010000125.1 GCA_029256305.1 Lacrimispora sp.
GACCAGGCATAGGTACAGGAATAGCTGTGAGACTGCCAGCCCGGTTCCAGTCCCAGCACATCCACAGGTATGTTCTCATTTCGAAGCTCATTGGCTAATTTTAGAATTTTCTCCTGATCACTGCCTCCATAGGCCCGGTACCAGACCCCAAGCCCCCACAGGGGCGGAAGACAGCCGCCTCCGGAAAAGAGATTGTATCGCTGCACCGTCTCCAGAAGATTTCCGGCAAAAAAATACAGAGTGACTCCTTTCACATGAGGAATATCAATGAGGATAGTACGTATTTCTTTTGTCCGTTTTAAGGAATAAAGGGCTGATTCTGAAAATTCTTCATGCTTTTTATTTACTTCAGTTTTATTAGCGGAAGCACCCTTATAAGAGTTGGTTCCCATATAAAAATCTGCATAGCGGAAAGTATCGGCGAACAGGCCATACCCCGATGAGGATATATAAAACGGGGCTGGCGCGTGGCTTTCCCCTGTATCAGCAGGCGGATCGGAATTAACCCGTATCTTTCGTTTTCTTCCTGCATGATTCATGCTCTTTAGCTGCAGACCGAAGCCATAGATATCTTCCTCTGTTTCCATAGGAAGTGTTACCGTAATTCCTCTCTGAGTTATTTGAAAACCAATTTTGCTGCAAATGAATGGCTCCACCGTACGGAGCGGGAGATTCTTAAGCGATTCTGTCTTCATTGGGACTGTCTGAAATGATACCGGTGTCTTATCCTCCGGTTCTCCCAGTACCAGTTTCCAGATTCCGTTTGCAATCTGTTCCATCCTTTTTTTATATGACTGCACAAAACAGCCCAGCCACATACTCCTTTCTATTATTAATCAACTTTTTGTTCCTGCTTCCCACCCATGAAAAAAGGGAGTATAATAAAATTATTTCTTAAAAAAGGAGCTTGTACATGATTTCTATTCTGAATTGCGGTTATGAATCCAGACACCAAAAACCTTTTGACATGCTGCGCCCGGGAGGCTCTTCCGATTATACCCTGCTGGTGATAAAATCCAGTGCTTTCTGTGAATACAGGCAGACTTACATGGACCTTTCTGCTAATACGGTGATACTTTATGACAAGAAGTCCTATGTTCATTACGGCTGCCTTACTTCCGATTATAATGATGACTGGATCCATTTTGATATCGAAGATAAAGACCTCCCATTTCTTTATGAATTGAATATCCCCTTCCAGACCCCCATTCATCTTGCTGATGCAGGGCAGCTGTCAGAATACAGCCGACTTATCGTCATGGAGAATCACTCCTCTCATACTTATAAAAATCAGATCCTTGATGCTCTTATGAGATCTCTGCTTTGCACACTGGCTTCCCAGATCCTGGAAAAGCCAGATAAAGCAGTATCACATAAGTACTACGGATTGATGAACGACCTCCGGGTATCCATTTTGAATGCCCCCCACAGAAAGTGGACCATTGAAACCATGGCACAATCGGTTCACATGAGTCCATCCTACTTTCAGCATCTTTATAAAGAGCTTTTTCAGACTACATGTATGCAGGATGTCATTTCTGCCCGTTTAAAAAATGCATGTTTCTATCTTCGGACAACAGAGATGTCCATTCAGTCTCTGGGTGGATTCTGCGGGTATGACAGTGAATTTCATTTTATGCGGCAGTTTAAAAAATATAAAAACATGACTCCCAGCCAGTACCGCTCTCATTACAGAAATTCATCACCATAGGAAAAAGTCCTGATTTTCAAGTTTGAATAAAGCTTCTATAAAGAAATAATCACCGTAAACAATGGGAAATTCATGATTTTCATTGTGATAGGCCCCGGTGCATTTCTGAAGAATGCAGTCATTATCCCTGGAGAAATCACAATGATTTTCATACAATGCAAATAACAGCTTCCTGGCGGCCTTTAAGTACATTTCCTTCTCTGACTCTCCCGTCTGCCTGGCAATTTCTATCAGGCCGCAGGCTGCAATCGCTGCCGCTGTATCATCACACCAGGCCGGTTTATCTGGCTGGCGAAAATCGACTGGTACAATTCCGTTGTCAGGGACAGCTGCCATAAAATAATGAGCAATTTTTTTTGATGTATCCAGATATTCCTGTTTCCCTGTGTGGAGGTAACTCATGAGAAAACCATAAAGCCCCCATGCCTGCCCTCTGGTCCAGGAAGAGCCAGTCTCATAGCCCTGTCCGCCATAATCCCTGATCCGCTCCCCGGTAAAGGGATCAAATTCCACAATATGACACACGGATCCGTCAGGCCTTATAAAATGTCTCATTACCGTATCCGCATGAAGCATGGCAATCTGCTTAAATCTTGGATCATTTGTTTCTTCACTTGCCCAGTAAAGAAGGGGTATGTTAAAAAGACAGTCAATAATCGCCCAGCCTCTTGTATCATCCATGCTTCCGGGTATGTCATTCCAGGCCCGGATAAAGCGGCCCACGGGATTAAACCTGCCTGCCAGCAGATTTGCCGCATGAAGCCCCCTTTTTCTGGAATCTGGATTACCTGTGAGACGGTAGTCAGCCACGGCAGTAGGAAGATACATAAACCCTACGTCGTGATGGAGCCCATAGTAATCTTCAAAGCACTGATCCAGTTTTTCTTCGGAAGTGCGGGCAATTTCCATATATCGTCCTTCCCCTGTTTTATGGTACATCTGCCACATCATCCCACCCCAGAACCCATTACACCACCAATTAATTCCATCATCACCTGCATAATCATCTCTTTGGCTCCGATCATCATGAACACCGTTTATGGTCGTATAGGGGATTTTATTTTTTGACTTCTCACTGACCCACTCCATTTTCTCCATAACCTGAACGATTGCCCGGCTGATCCATGAACTTTCCTGTTCTTTCATCATGAATTCCACTTCACTTTCTTTATTATTCAGTTAGGCAGATTTTAGATTTTCTGCTTACATAACCTGCCTAATTTATACTTCAAATGAACAATGTATTTCAATATCCATTTCAGTTTAAAACTGACTTATCCTGCTATCTTCTATCTTTTTTTATCAGCCAAAAGATAGACAGAAAGAGCCACAGAAAACATCCTATCTCCGTTTCCTGTGGCTCTGATCTCTTAAATCTCCATTTCATATTCCAACCCGATTAAATCATCTCTCCATGCGCGGTTCTCTTTTTCGGCCGTTTTTACAAAACCTTCCCTCGTATACATCCCAATCGCTCTTGTCAAATCATTGGTGGTCTCTAAATACACCTTTTTAAATCCTTTTTGTCTTGTAAATGACATCGCCTGATCAAATAACTGTTTTCCAAGTCCAATTCCACGGTAATTCGGATGCAGAAGGAACCATCGCAGCTGCGCCCTCTCTCCGTGCCCCACAATACCGATGCAGCCCACGATCTCACCCTGATGCTCTGCACACCAGAGTCTGTCCCTCTCTGGATTATAATGAATCAGGAACTGATAAAAGGATTCTGCCACATACCCCTCAAAAGCTACGGAATAGTCATATTCCTTTTTATAAATCCACCCATGCAGATAAGTGAGATACCCTGCATCACCAGGTCTTACATCATCACGTATGATAATATCTTCATGTCTTAAGTTTCTCCCATTGGTCAATATCGTTTCTATGGAAGTCATGTTTCGTACCAGGGTTTTTATCTCCTCTTCCGGCAGTGCTCCCACCAGCTTCTCAATCTGCTGATCGGAACGTCCGTTAAACCGGTCCTGGTTTTCCCTCCCTATGGGTGTAACAGAAAGGTAATGAGAACGTTTGTCTTCTTTGGATTGTTTTTTCTCAATAAATCCGGTTTTTTGAAATTTTTTTAATATCCGGCTTAAATAGCCCACATCCATTGAAAGGGTGTCTGCCAGCATACTGGCTGTACAATGATCTGTCTTTTCTATTTCGTGCAAGATCCGCACTTCGGAAAGGGAATAGGGGCTTTCCAGAATATTCTGGTTAAGCAGTCCAAGAACGTTGGTGTAATATCTGTTAAAACTACGGATAATTCCAACATATTTTTTCAAATAACTCTGCATGGCTTTACCTCCTGCTGTAAAATAATAAATATATCTTATCATTTTACTTGATTTTGTCAAGTATTTTATTTGCTTTTATCAATTATTTTATTTGTTTCAGAGTTCAAAGATTGGGCAAAGCAATAATAAGAATTCCGGTTGTCTGTAAAATTGCGGACTTCTACACCGAAAAGAGTTCTGATACTTTCTAAAAGCCTGTCGTCACCTGGGGAGTGGACGTTAAAAATGCTGCCCTGATTCATTAAAATAATGGAATCAGAATACTGAAGAGCCAGATTTAAATCATGAAGTACCAGGACTACCGTCTTTGCCTGCTTTTTATTCAGACTTCGGATCAGTTCCATCACTTCATAGGTTACATGGATATCCAGATAGGTGGTCGGTTCATCAAGAAGAATCAGAGGTGTATCCTGGTTGTAAATCATTGCAAGAAATACTCTCTGCCGTTCGCCTCCCGAAAGCTCCGCCATATGCTTATGGCGAAACTCTCTGCACCCGGTCAGCTCCATGGCATATTCGCTCATCTCTTCGTCTGCTTTTGTGTATCCCGCAAAAGACTGATAGGGATATCTTGCCGCTGTCACTGCACGCAAAGCGGTCATATCCGGAATCTGACTATTTTGAAAGAGCATGGATACTTCTCTTGCCATTGCTTTCTTACTCAGAAGAGAAATATTTTTTTCATTGAGAAGGATTCTGCCGGTTTGCGGCCTCAGCAAACCGGAGGCCAGCTTTAAGACTGTACTCTTTCCGCAGCCGTTTGGTCCTGCAATTGTAGTTATTTTCCCTCTCTCTATGTCTAAATTCAGATCCGTGATGATGGGCCTGTTTTTAAAATAGGAATAGAAAATCCCTTCCATTTTCAACATTCTGTGTCCCTCCTGTTTCTATTTTTCAGGATCAGGTAAAGAAAAAAGGGACATCCCACGAAAGACATGAAGATTCCTACCGGAAGTTCATAGGGAACAAATAAAGTTCGCGCAAGAAGATCACACAATATAACAAACATTCCTCCAAGGAGCGCACTGCCGGGCAGCACAAAACGATTATCAGTACCAATTAAAAGCTTAACACCATGGGGAATGATGAGACCAACAAAACCAATGAGACCTGCAAAACTGACGGCTGCCCCGGCTAAAGCCGCTGCGATCGCAATCGTCATGCATCTTATAACCGGTACGTTCATACCCAAAGAACTAGCACGTTCTGCACCAAGACTTAAATGATTCAATCCTTTTGTGCTGCATAGTGCAAGCAAAATCCCTCCTCCTATGCATAAGGAGGGATAAGTCAGCATGGAAGTAGTTACCCCGGAAAGACCTCCAGCCAGAAAGTTACCAGCCCCTACGTAAGCATCCGGAAACAAAATCAGCACAGTATTCATTCCAGCTGTAAACAGGCTATTGATTACAAATCCGGTCAGTACAAGCAATAACTGTGACATCCGGCTGGTCATCGCTATCAGCAATATTAGAACCGAGGCCAGCAGCGCTCCCAAAAAAGCAGCAAAGGGGACCAGATTGCGGGCACCCGGAAAAAGAATGGAACAAATCAGTACAAACAGCCCTGCCCCTGCATTGACTCCGATGATATTCGGGCTTGCCAGCGGATTATTAAGCACCGTCTGAAGAATTGATCCGGAAACAGCAAGACCGCCTCCTGCAAGCATTGCTCCCAAAACCCTTGGAAGGCGCACAGTGAAAAAAATACGGTAAACCGGGTCCTCTGTTCTGCCGGAGATTAAAACCTCAAGAAGCGCAGATGGTTGAATGAAACTGGCACCGGAAAATAATCCCAGGAAAGCAGAAACAGTAAGAAAAACAGCAGAGATTATCAGAAGAAGCCAGCCCTTTTTATCTGCTGCCATTGAGAATTTCAGAAAGGTAAACATAGCTCTCCCCCCATTTCTCATTAGGCTTATATAAAAAATTTTCTTTAGGAAGAATAATATAGCGATGACGCTGAACCGCCTTCAAACCATTCCATGCCGGATTTTTTTCTATACTTTCTTCCAAATTTTTTTTTGCCTGCGCCTCATCATTTCCCATAGGTACAACAAAGATGTAATCCGGATCTTCCTTTATAATTGCTTCCATTGTGAATTCTTTTAACAGGCTTTTATTCTCATCTGCAAGATTGGTACAGCCTAAGTCTTTGAGCATTCTTCCTGTCATGCATTCAGAATTCTTTGCCACTGCACCGCCGGAATAGGTGATGAGAAAAAGAATTCTTGGGGAACTGCTTGGTACATTCTTTTTTATAACAGTTTCAATCTGCTGCTTTATATCCAGCCCGTTTTTTTCATATAAGTCCTTTCTAGCTGTAATATCCGTGCAGATCCGGAGCATGGAAAGATAGTCCTCAAAGTAGGTTACATTAAAATAGGCAGCCGTAATTCCTGCCTGTTTGAACACATCCTTTAATGCAGCGTGCTCCTTCGTCTCAGACGATAAAATGACAAGATCGGGATTCAGTCCAATGATTGTCTCCAGATTAGGGCTGTTATACATTCCGACGGAAGCTACGTTTTCAGGGAGCATCAACCCCTTCTCATCAAAGGCATCTTCTGTAACCCCACAAAGCTCTCCCCCCGCTTTCACCCATGTATCTGCAAAGCTTCCCATGAGTGCAACAACGCGCTGCGGATTTTTCACCCGGATCTCCTGACCCAAAGCATCGGTAAAATGATAATACCCTGTCTGACTCTCCGGCTTATTCTCAACGGTAGTAACCGTCCGGTCTCTGCATCCAGATAAAAGAGTGGTAAAAATTATAATTGATACCGCACATTTCAGCAATCTGATACTCATTTTGCAGGAACCCCCTCCTTCCACTTCTTTCCAAAGGCACAGTAACTGTCCTCCGCCATAAAGTCACCGTCGTGATAATAGCCTGCTCTTGCCCGGCATCCACCGCATTCTTCCTTGTATTCACACACACCGCAGGTGCCTTTATACTCTCTGCTCCTCAGTTTTTCGAACACACTGCTTTGGCGCCAGATTTTATCAAATGGTTCTTCCCTGACATTTCCCGCAATTTCTGTCATATATGCACAAGGTCTGACCAACCCTTCCGGAGTGATCACACAATAAGACAGTCCGGCAAGGCAGCCTTTTTTAAACCGGCTCTTAACCCCCAGTTCCTTTGCCACACGGACAAACTGGGGCGCACAGGTGGGTTTTATATCAATGGATACCTTTTTCTGCTTCTCCATAATGGTTTTTAATAACTCTTCATATTCAATGACCTGTAATGATGTGTTCTCCAGAAATATGCCTCTTCCCACAGGAATAAGAAAAAAGATATAATTTGCTACAGCCCCCTTATTTACACTGAAATCGATGATATCAATTATCTCAGCCTGATTCCAGTCCATTACCGTGGTATGGATCTGGAACGGCAGTCCCACTTTTTTGCAATTTTCAATTCCCTTCATGGTTAACCGGAATGCGTCTGAACAGCCTCTGAAATCATTATGCTTCTCTTCACTTAAACTGTCCACACTGATTCCCATGGCTGCTGCACCGCAGTCTTTTAACTTTCTGGCTGTTTCTTCCGTCAAAAGTGTCCCATTGGTTCCAAAAACAGGCCTTAATCCCGATTTTGCAGCGTGGGATACCAAATGATAGATATCGGGACGCATCAGTGGCTCTCCACCGCTGAAAATCATGATTTTAAATCCTGCTTTTGCAATTTCTCCGATCATCTTTTCCGCTTGTGCAGTTGTCAGTTCATCCGCTTTCCTGGTTCCGGCATCCTGGTAACAATGCCTGCATTTTAAATTACACTCATTGGTTGTCAGCCACGATACAATCATGGATGCACTCCTTTCGTTTTACGCGTTTTAGGCAGTTTCAAAAAAGTACATCCTATCTATATGCAGAAAAGCTGATGCATAGAAGCTTACAACGTTTGATAAAGTCCATAGATCTCTGAAGAAATCTGTCTCATCTTTTCCCGCATTTCTCCTGGCTCCAAACAAACACATCTGGTTCCCATTCCAAGCAAATAACCGCAGGCCAGATCATCTACCGGCATATATAGTTCGGCTATATAATGTTCCGGACCTTCGGGAGTCAGACAGTCTTCCCCAAAACGTGCTATGACTAAATCCTTTACACCTTCGTGGATTTTGAGCTTTACCCTGACTAAAGAAGTTTTGTTAAACTGTATATGATCCAGCCGTTCCATTGGAAAATCGCGAATTTCAAATTTCTGGTCAGACATTGTAAGATTGCACATTCTCAGCAGCTTGAAAGTACGAAAGTCCCCGCGTGACAGACAATATCCCTGAAGGTACCACGCTTCTCCCTTCCATAAAAGACGATAGGGTTCCACCTCTCTCCTGCTTTTTTCATTTCTGATATCCTTATAGTCGAATGTGAGGAGCTTTTGCTGATCTAACGCATCCTGTATTATTTCTACAGTATGAAATAAATTTCCTGTGATCTAATATGGATAAAATAATAGAAAAAGCACTGGAAGGTTTAGAAAAAGAAATCGGGCAGGACAAAATTATGGTTCTGGCAACCCGAAATAACGAAGGTGTCTCTGCCCGAACCTTTAATGTTTATACTTATGAAGGATGCTTTTACTTTGTTACAGAGGCTGATTCCAATAAGTATGAGCAGATAAGCAAGAACAGTTCTGTAGCTTTAAGTATTAACGCCATTCAGATCAGGGGCGATGTGACATTGCTTCCCCACCCCTGCAGTGACTTAAATAAAGAGATCATCAGCTCTATGGAATCCGAACTGCCCCATCATTTTGACCGCTATAAAGGTGATCCGGCTATGAGGCTGATTAAAATCACCCCTGCTTATGCCAATTTTCTTTCTATGAAGACAGGTAACGGATATGTGATCGACTATAAAGAACAAACAGCGATGCCCATTCAACACGAGATGTGATAAAATCAGTCTGCCCCATTAAGACTGGGTGCATGGAGCAAACAAGAACTAAGTAAAGCCCAGGGCATCCCCTGGACTTTACTTATCTGGGGGAAAAGCGCCCCAAACTATACTTATAGTTTCAACATATGAGTCGTTCCCTGTTCCATGTAGCGAATGGAAAAATCCAAAGCCGCAAAATTACATATCAGTTCTGCCCACTTATCAATTCCGGTTCTTCTCATAATTAGGATCCCATCTGATGGTACCGTAACCTCCAAATCTCCGTCAAACGCCTCAAACGTATTTCGGAATCGCATCAGAGATCTTAATTTTTTCACTACGTCTTTCTGAGCGCAGGCTCTGATTTCATCCACCGTATAATTATGGCGGTTAATCGCTCTGTGATCTTCCGACTGATCCAGAGCTGCGTAATCATTTTCACCTGCCAACATTCCAACGTAATATACCTGGGGAATACCCGGTGCAAAGAACTGTACCGCGCGGGCAAGTAAATATGCCTGTTCATTTTCATGAAGTGCACAAAAGTAGGTTGTGTAGAGCTGATATGCCTTTTTAAATCGTTTCTTCTCCGGGTTTAGTGGTTTAAACTGATAGCTGAGGCGATCTTCGATCTGTTCAATTAATGAGGCTGCTTCCTCTTCGCCAACCCAGTCATAGGCATCATAAACACCAATCCCATCATGAGTATCTAAAACTGTGAATTGTGTGCGGGGAGCGACCTCCAGCCAGCCAGCCAGCTTTTTTGTGTCCCCGGTATAAATGGCATGAAGCATCAGGAACGGCAGTACAAAATCGTAGCTCCAGACGTGATGTGCCTCCAGCTTTTTTGCTGTCTCCCATGTATCATGAATTTCCGGCAAAAGCCATGCCTTATCTCCGGCCATCCCTGTAATTTCATCAATCACGCTCCAGATATCCGGTTCAACCATAAAACAGCTTGTCTCTCTTTTTTTCACCACATAGCCCAGGGCATCCAGGCGAATAATGCTGATGCCATTTAACGCCAGATGATTAAAGTTCTCTCTTAAATATTGCTTTGCTGTCTCTGTCCGAAGATCCAGATCTATCTGCTCATTGGTAAAGGTGCACCAAAGCTTAACTGTCTTGCCATCTGCCCGAACAAAGCTTTGATACGGTTCTCCATCCTTTCGTCGGTAGAGGAGATTTATGTCCCGTTCATCCGGTCTTCCTTCTCCCCAGAACTGTTTATAATCGAGGAACATGTCTGCAAAAGGGGAAGCCTCACCCTTTTCAAGATAATCCAGGAATTCTTTACTCCTTTTGGACACATGATTAACCATCACATCACACATCAGATAATATTTTTCCGACAGCTTTTTAATATCAGTCCAGTCTCCAAAAGCAGGCTCAACGCAGTCATAAGTAATGGGGGAAAATCCCCGGTCTCCGCTGGAAGGAAAAAAGGGCAGAATATGTATCCCTCCTACGGCATCTTCAAAATATTCATTTAATACGTTTTTTAATGTACAGAGATTTCCTCCAATGCTGTCTGGATAAGTTATCAGCATTATTTTGTTCGTTATATTCAAGTCGGCTTACCTCCATTATTTAATAGCCCCATCCATGACCCCTGCCACAATCTGCTTCTGAAGGAACAGATAAATCACTACAACAGGCAGAACGCTTAAAATTAACGCAGCCATTGCCAGACCCAGTTCCGCGGTATATTCGCCAAAGAAATAGAATGTAGAAAGCGGAATCGTCCTGTTCTTATCCTTGATGAGTACTAAGGAAGGAAGAAGAAAATCATTCCAGATCCATAATATATTAACAATCAGTATGGTGGTTGTAATTGGCTTTAAATTCGGAAATACTATTTTCCAGAAGCAGTAAAAATGAGAGCATCCATCAATCAGTGCAGCTTCCTCCATCTCCTTCGATATTCCCTTCATAAAGCCGTGATACATAAACGTGGTCATGGGCATACCAAAGCCCATGTAAAAAAAGATCAATGCTGTACGGCTGTTCATCATTCCAAGCTTGCCGAAGATGGTGACAAAAGGAATCATTAAGGACTGAAACGGTATGATCATGGCACAAATTAATATTGTGAAAATGACCTTATTAGCTTTAAAATCCCAGCGGACCAGCATATAAGAGAGCATTGCACCAAATACAATCAGCAGAATCTGAGAAAAGCCCGTGATATAAGCAGTATTAAACAGTACAGTTCCAAATTTCATCGTCACCCAGGCTTTTGTAAAATTAGCCAGTGACAGAGCATGAGGAAGGGACATTGGGTTTTTAATAATTTCAATTCTCGGTTTCATAGCATTGATCAGTACAAGAAAGAAAGGTAAAAGCATAAAAACCAAAAATAGAATTGCAAACAATTGTTTTATCAGGGAGTTGATTCTTCTTTGTGTCATCATATTGCATCAACCTCCTTCTTCTTTAGAGCTGCAACCTGTGCAACTGCAATGACAGCAACCAGTAAAAACAGCAGAAATGCCTTTGCCTGACCCGGACCCATGTTCTGGTTCAAAAAGGCTTCATTGTACACATGCATG
>JAQSYE010000126.1 GCA_029256305.1 Lacrimispora sp.
GCAGATGTTCTTCCACTTCTTTCCCATAAGGGGTGAGGGTGAACTGCATGTAAAAATCATATCCCATGGCGGATATGGTGTCAAGCTTCAAAATCATTTCTTTTGGATTCTTCGTCCAGAATACGATACAGTCCACAGTTTCAGGGCTCAACTGCACCCTGCTCAAACGAAAAGGATTTCTTGGATTTGGAACCAGTACCTCCCCTTCCCTTAAGCGATTTAAAAACCAGTCAGAATAAAACGCCGGAATATCAGTCCGGCGGCTCGTACTGAGAATCATTTTAGCTCTCCTCTTCTGCTATTTAATCATGTGGGCGAACATGCCGGAAAAATAAGGAATCAGCCAGATCAGCCACACAATCATACTGAACTTATGAAATCCGTTCATTAGATCCTGATCGTTCCGTTTTAAAACCACAGTTGCCCAGATTGCGTGTATCAGCATAAGCAAAATTGCGGCTAATCCAGTCACGGTATGAAGGCTTATGGTTTTTTGCCCCACGGCAAGCCGGCTCATTAACGAAGTTCCTCCTGTGTCGCAGACAAATCCCGCCCAGAAAGCGGCGAGATGCCAGGGCTTTAATGTTTTTTGCAGCTTCTCACCGAAAACTCCCAGGGTATAAAAGATTAAAGCTAACGTAATAAAAAATACAGCAAAAAATAGCATTTTTGATCCTCCTTTTTCGATAAAGATCACCATTTAATAAAAAATTGGGATGGTGTCTATATGTAAGCATTCGTCAAAAGAATCGATATTATGATTATTGCCAGTTACTGAATAGTTAGATAAAAAAAATATAATAATAACATTTGATTCATGCAATAAAAGACAAGGAGGTTTAAATGAGAAAATACACTCAGGGTGCCGATTTACCCGTTGGTTTTGGATTGGCACTGCCCGCATTTTTTCTCCCAATAGTCCAGGTAATCATCCGCAAAACCGGCATTGAGGGCATTTTTCCAGTATACATAATCCAGAGTGCCATCATACTCCGGATCCCAAGGTTTTGGTATTCCTGTGTAATGAATCACTGCAGCGGATGCCGTTATGTCGGATAGACTATATTGGTCAAATGGATAAGTCTGGGTATTATACTCGCTACCACAAAGCTTCTTATGCTCCTTTAGAAGACAATTTAAAACGTCCTGGTCAAAATAGCGCAGAACTTCTCTTTTCTCTTCGATCAAAGCCATGATATCCTCCAACTTTATCATTTCCCGAAATAGTCCCAGATTAAACAGCATGACTCCTGAATTAAAATATACATCTTCTTTATCCAGGCCAAGCTTTGTTTTATGCGTAACGACTTTATCAAAGCCATCAAACCGGTCTTTCACGGCAGCCGCATAACTGCCTTCAAAATTCTGATTATAAAATTCTTCCAGCGAGCCATTGATAATCACATCCGCATCCAGATACAGAGCTCGGTCAAGTTCTGGAGGAAGTAAATACGGCGCAAGCAGTCTGTAATACAATTCTGGCTTTTTATAGCGGCTAGAAAGGGGGACATTGGAAAAAAAGCCTAAAGCACAGACCGGATGAAGCCTTGCATTACACTTATTGATCAGAAAAAATTCCAAATCCCCGATTTCTTCTTTTGTCAACGAGCCAAATAATAAATAAACGTCAATATCATAGTGAAATCTGGAAAGTGAATACAGCATAACCTTAGCTGGCGTTAAAAAACTTTCACAGATTGAAATCAATATATTCATACTCTTAACCCTCAATATTATATTATTTTAATTCTATGCCTCCCACATATACTCCATGTTTCTAAAGGCAGTACAGTACATAATCCTGAAGTTCACGACCAAACCCGGCAATTCGAAGGAGGCTTTCCGCTTCTTTTGGATATTCCTTTATCACAATCCTGTTTCTAAAAGGGAATATCCTGTGTGCCTTAAATTCTTTGACGAACTGCGTAAGCGCCTCTCCTGCATAATCCATATTAAATATACGAAGGACCTTGCCCTGCCGTTCAAAAACTGCTGCCGGGTTACCTGCATATAATGCAACGGCAGTTCCCTGGACATTTAAGAATGCTTTTTCTTTCTGATGATGCAGCACTTTCCCCCAAAGCTGGACTGGATCAGCTCCGTTTAGCCAGACTACCTCTTCTCTGGGGCTTGATAGGTTTGCCATTGTTCCTGCATAGTCCTTATCCCGGATAAACTGAATACCAGACAGCCCTTCAATAAAATATCCCCTGCGCACTCTTCCTGTATATTCCCATATCCGCAGTGTCTCCAGTGCCGCGCTCCACGTCATTCCCTTTATTGTCTCCCGGCAGACAATGACGGTTTTATCAAAGTTACGGTTAAGCATCTGTTCCACTGTAGATTCTTTAAGAGGGCGAATCACTTCCCATCTTCCGGTCAAAAGAATCTTTGTCCTTGCGTTAACCCGCTGGCGTACTGTCCCCTTATTTAATTTATCCCGACTCATTAGCTGCCTGACCGGAATCAGACTGTCTGCGCTTATAAGCCCCTTTTCTGCCAGCGAAAAAAGAGCTTCATAAGGCGACTTTCCCATGATCTCTTCCAGTCTCTGCATAAAGCTTGCCCCGTGTTTTAACAGGGCGCCGTACACCGCTCTCTCCTCGCCTTCCAGCAGTTCATATACTTCCGATAAGTCTGCAGTCCAGTCAATGTCAGCAGTCCGATGGAAGGTGAGACTAAAACCTGCCCCCAGTTGCCAGAACACGTTTCCAGCTGACAAAATAGAATCCATCAGTTCCGGGCGATAGTTGTTAACCCGTGCAGGCAAAAGGACAGTCTCCCACATATCCGACTGATACGACTCATCCAAAAGTCCGTTTACCGCTGCTTCCAGCTGTTCGATAGGAGATGCTGATATCCTGGGGCGCATTGCCATAAGGGCAGCGTACCGTTCCGAAGGAAGAGTGAAAATCTGCTTCCTTCGGTTTCTAATGGTTTCATTTCTGGCCCTGTCATAAAGCTCGAAGTGGTAATAAATGCCCTCCTGCAATATCACCTTTCCCTGGTCGCACAACGCAGATAAAATACCAAGCGTCTTCTCATCTGTCCATAGATACCGCTCTGCCACCTCTTCCAGCGATTTTGCTCCCCGATATCTCAGCAATCTTTGTACAAGGCGTTTTCCAGCATTCTTCTGACCCTTAACCAGGGCATTCTCATAATCATCTTCATGCTCTGCTGCAATCCATAAGCCAGGCTCTACGTAAAGTGCTCTTCCTCCCAACGCCAGGGATTCCAGCCACTCGACGGGAATATCAAGTTCTCCTGCTTCTAAATCCCCCTCTATCATAAGAAGAGTATGAAGCTGTGTTTCATCTTCCGGAAGATGCAGCCGCTTGGAAACACGGGCAAGCTGCTCCGGTTCCGGTGTGATTCCTGCCGCCTCATGAAGCGCCTCCTTGGCAGACTCATGGATGCTCTGCGGTGTTGGAGAATAATCATACATCATAGACGCTTCTGTCTGACGTCTTAATGGCAATGACATGGGGGAAGGTGTCTCTAAGTACATCTCCCGTATCTGAATATTTCCTGATTGTATTTCATATAGTATCGTTTCCAATCCTTTTAAATCCCAGAAGTCTTCCAGACATTCCCGTCTTGTCTCCTTCAGTATGGGATGCGTTTCCTGCTTCACCAGAGAAGAAAGCATCTGAGCACTTTTCATTCGCTGAATCCAGAGAGGCTGACGCTTTTGATTTCTCACTCCCATCATCAGCGCCCTGGCTGCATTATATCGGAAATTCATGTTAAATAAAGGCGTGGTCGGAAGTAAGGCGGCCACAATCTGACCCGCCTTTTGAGGAGATATTTCATAAATAAGTCCGTCAGGCAGCGGTTTCCCATCATAAGGAAACAACAAAAATCCATCGTCATCTGCTACGCAGTTTATGGTAGTTTCCACATGGAGCTTTGCTGCTTCTGTCATAAGGAGCGACATGGGTTCATTGACCTGACGTCCAAATACAGAATGAACCATCATCTGATGATTGCTGTTTTCATCCATAAAGTGTTCCACCAAAATGGTTCTGTCGTCGGGAAGTATCCCCGTGCTTTTTTGTTGGCTGAGCAGATAATCCAGGGCACGCTCCCCTGTCTGCTCATCTAATCCCAGTTTTTTCAGTTCGATCCCTATGGCTTTCCCACTTCCGGCCTGATTGAATCTGCGCAAAATTTCTCCGAACACAAGTCCTGTTCCCATCCTGCGGCCCTTGATGTCTCCATGCCAGAAGGGAAGTCTGGCGCCGGAAGGGCTTGCCGGAGATACAATTACTGTATCCCGCATAATGCTGACAATCTGCCACGCAAATGTTCCAAGTAAAAACCGGTCCCCGATTCTGGTCTCAAAGACAAATTCTTCATCAAGCTCTCCCAGCCTGACTCCGCTTTCTGATCGGACTGTATAAAGTCCTCTGTCCGGTATGGTTCCTCCTGCACTGACTGCCAGCATACGGCTGTAGGCATCCCCGCTTACACGATCATGAATCCTGTCGTAGATAATACGGGGTCTCACCGGAATATCTCTTTCATGCTCGTAGTCGCCCGCCAGCATCCGTAAAACACCCTTCACATCCTCTGCCGTTACATCATAAAAAGGACATGCTCCGGATAGAATATCCATCACATCCTCCACGCCATATTCCTCCGTACACGCCATGGAAACAAGATGCTGGGCAAGTACATCCAGACATAGCCTGGGTGGACTTGCGTATTCAATTTTACCGTTTCTGGCTGCCTCTGCAGTAAATCCACAGAACAATCCTTCCGCGGCCTCTCTGGGAAACATGTACATGACACTGATACAGCCGGGGTTATGTCCTGCCCGCCCCAGTCGCTGCATGGTACTGGAGACAGAGCGGGGACAACCGATCTGGAACACCTGTTTAATCTCTCCCACATCGATGCCAAGTTCCATGGATGAGGTGGTACAAAGAAGCTTTAAAGAACCGTCACGAAGAGCCTGTTCCACTTCAAACCGCTGCTCCTTTGATAAGCTTCCGTGGTGGGTGCGGGCAAATCCTTCCCCTCCTAATTCGTTAATGAAATAGGCGAGTTTTTCTGCATATGCCCGTCCTTCCACAAATGCCAGAGAACTACCTGAACCGTCCATATAAGAATATACTGTTTTTGCAATGTCCTTCCAGACCGAATCCTTCCCCTGAATGCCTCCGTCTGAAAAAGGACTTTTCACCTCAATCCGTATCTCTTTATTCATTTTAGGCGCAACAATGGAAACCTCTCCCGGAGCCAGGTACTTTGCCGCAAGATCAAGAGGTTCAATGGTAGCAGATAATCCGATGCGCTGCAGAGGTTTAGTACAAAGCCTGTCCAGTCTGGCTGCAGAAAGCATTAAATGAGCGCCTCTCTTGGTATCTATCATTACATGCAGCTCATCGATGATCAGCGCTTTTGCAGTCTTTAAGATTTTCTGTCCCGATTTACTGGTCAGCATCAGATAGAAAGATTCCGGAGTTGTTATCAGAATATGGGGCGGCTTTTTAATCATAAGGTTCCGCTCTTTTTGTGTAGTATCGCCGGTCCGAATTCCAACAGTCAGTTCCTGCCCATTAAAAGTTCCCGATTTTTTTCTTTCCTCCACAATGCCTTCCAACGGCCGCCGGAGATTTTCCCTGATATCACCAGCCAGAGATTTTAACGGAGAGATATAGATAAGCTGCAATTCCTGATTCAACTGTCCTTTTAAAGCTTCCTCCAAAAGCCTGTCAATAAATATCAAAAAAGCCGTCAGTGTCTTACCTGTTCCGGTAGGTGCTGAAACAAGGGTATGCCTGCCCGATGCGATTTCAGGCCATGCCTGTTTCTGAACCAGGGTAGGAGTACCGAGCGCACGTTCAAACCAGTGCCTTGTATCTGTTTGAAAAAGTTCCATGGAATGATCTGACATAGACGCCTCCTTTTTTTGAATATTTCACCGCTTTTACGTTATATTATCTTGCCGCTGATTTATATAAACCATTCTGGCTCACATCTGACCTGACTGTAATTTTCTATAAGCCATTCCGTTATTTTATTAAAAGCTTCATGATGAAAGGCTTTTGCTTTTTGGGGACAGCGCTTCACACAGCTGCTGCAGCGAATACATTTAGATGGATCTGTTTTTTTCGCATCACTGAAACTGATTGCTTCCATCGGACAGTATTTTGCACAGATCCCGCACTGTATACAGCTTTCGGAAGTATCCGGTGCCATTGGTACCGCTGGTTTTCTTTCTTTATACGGAAAATCGCCTTTGATGGTTACATTCCCTGTGATTTTTCCCTTTATTTTTTCTGAAATTTCTCTACCGAATCTTTCTGCAGTTTCAATATCCTGAACATCCGGTCTTCCGGCTGCGAGCTTTTTCGTGTATGAGTGTTCACCGATAAACGCTCCTGCGGCTATTCCAACAAAACCATTTTCTTCTAATGTATTCTTTAGTTCCAAAAGAGCATCCTCGTAAGCCCGGTTGCCATATACTGCCACAAAGATTGCCTGCGTACCCTCACCCTTTATTTTCTCCAATACAGGCGTCAAAAAACCAGGTATCCTTCCACCATATACAGGAATCCCGACTATAATGATTTCATCCCTCTGAAAAGAATAATTTAAGCTACGGGCCTGCGGGTCAGTCAGATTAACTGTCTCTACGTAATCATCACCCATTCCTTTTGCTATCGCATATACAATTTTTTTGGTTGTATCAGTTGGACTAAAATACATTATTGTTAATTTTCTATCCATGACTTTTCCTCCGCATTTAGCACACTTATATTTCATAGCAGAACAAGATATATCCCCGTTTCACATATACTTTAATATAACACATCGTTTATATATATCCAATGTCTTTCGTTCGTAAAACAACGTGAAAGCCCCAGAAATATGGTTTCTGAGGCCTCCGGGGCTAATTGCGTCTAAACATCATTATGCTTAATGGACTTACGCTTCGCATTTTTATTCTTATTCTGATTCTCTCTTGTAAGAGGCGTCTGGCCATTGCATTTTTCCATTCTGGCTTCCTTATTATCTGGCTGACTGTCTTTCGGCATAAACAGGCTCCTTTCATTTTTTATTTATAATGCGTCATTTTCGGAATCCTATGTATGCCCGCCAGTCATTTATCTGCTCAGTATCTTTGTGATGCCTCCAATATACAGATGATGATAATCTTTATCTGCGTAAAATTTGCTGTCGATTTCAGGAATCACAAAATTCTCCGGCTTCATATCTGTTACAAACAGTTTCTCACAGATTAAAACTTTGGAAGCTTCATCGATAAATGGGACTTCGTCTTCATGATTCACCGTTACCCCGGCCTTTTTTATCTTATCTTCGTCTCTTCCCGATACGCTGCCTAAATATCCCAGTTCTTTTGTATATGCCTTATGATCCAGAAAAGAGAGGGAAAAATGGTCTGCCCCATCTACGAACTCTTTTGTAAAACGGCTCTGCCTGATCACTGCATAGGCAACACTTCTGTTCCACAAAATCCCTAATCCGCCCCAGGAAGCAGTCATCGTATTTACCTTCCCGTCTTTTTCAGCAGTAATCAGCATCCACTCATCCCCAATTAATTGAAATGGATTGTAATCAAACTCTTTTGCAGTAATGGTCTGAAACATATTCATAAATTACCTCCTGATATAATTGTTATCCTGATACAGGATATGAAAAACCATTTATCAGCATCCTTTTCCATCAATAGAGCAGGCACTTTGGACCGGCTGGGACTTGATCTCATCCATAAAATCAGCCATATCAAAGGTCTGAGTCCCATCTTCCAGAATAAACAGAGGGATTCCGATTTTATCCGCTTCTATGATCGGTTTAAACATCTCATCATGATCCCGATGACGAAGAAACTCTTTCATTGTTACAGTATTTTCAGTAATATTTCTATAATCCAGATCAACAGCCGTAAAGTTTCCCAGCTGTTCCTTTGCTGCTACACAATCCGAACAGATTTCTGTTCCATACATAATAATTTTCATTTGAATCTTCCTTTCTTTATTCATGGCTGCCTTGGCAGATTTTGATGAGATCAGTATATCATATAATCCGGTTTCTTTTCTTATTTTTTTACAGTAATTCTCCGTACCGATTTATATAAACTGTTTTTAAAACTGTAGCGAGGACCATATAGCAGACTACAATCAGTGCCAGCCATGCAAAATAGATGCCAGGCAGCCTTGCCAGCTTTAATGCCTGTGCTGCCGAAGTGAATGGGATCATGGTAAGAACTGCAATCCCTGCAAAGGAAAGACATACCACCTGTTTGGACGCCCGGCTCTGAATAAATGGTATTTTAGGTGTTCTGATCATATGAATAACCAATGACTGGCTCCACATGGATTCAATAAACCAGCCCGCCTGAAACGTAGCGATATAGAGAGCCTGCATTGCCGGATCAGAAATCTGATGGAACAGCTGTCCGCCGCACACTGCCGGGCAAATAACAAAATACATCAGTAAATAAGTGGCTATGTCGAAAACAGAACTGGCCGGTCCTAACCAGACCATAAACCGTCCAACAGAAGACGCATCCCATTTTCTTGGCTTTAATAAATATTCCTTATCAACATTATCCCATGGAATTGCCGTACAGGAAATATCATAAATCAAATTCAATAAGATTAAATGAATCGATGCCATGGGAAGAAAGGGAAGGAATGCACTGGCCGCCAGCACAGAAAACATATTTCCGAAGTTGGAAGAAGCTGTCATCTTAATATATTTTATCATATTGGCATAGGTCTTCCTGCCTTCTATAATTCCCGATTCCAGAACCATTAAATCCTTATCAAGCAGAATGACATCTGCCGATTCTTTGGCGATATCAACCGCAGTATCAACCGAGATGCCCACATCCGATGCCTTCATGGCGGATGCGTCATTAATTCCATCCCCCATGTAACCCACCATATGACCGTTTTCTCTTAAAACTCTCACTACCCTGGCTTTCTGGGCTGGGGATAATTTAGCAAAAACTGTAATGTTCTCTGCTTTTTCTGCCAGCGTTCTGTCATCAAGCTCATCAATCTCAGATCCCAGAAGAAGCTCATTTACCGGAAGCCCAACCTGTTTGCAGATACAGCAGGTAACCTTTTCATTATCACCGGTCAGTATTTTAACATCCACACCGTGCTGATAAAGTGCTTTAATTGCCTGGGCTGTTGTTTCTTTCGGCGGATCTAAAAAAGCCAGATATCCAATCAAAACCATATTCGCCTCATCGGAAACAGAAAACTGACCTTCTGGTGCAGGATTTGTCTTGTGGGCTACAGCAATTACACGCATTCCATCTGCATTGAGCTCATTTGATTTGGATAAAATAAATTCCCGTATTTCTTCTGTAAGCGGCTCAACATTTCCATGGTATTCCGCAAAGGAGCAGCATTTAAGCATTTCTTCAACGGCTCCCTTTGTGATCATCTGGGTCTTTCCACTGGCATCAGATACAACTACGCTCATACGGCGGCGGTTGAAATCAAAGGGGATTTCATCCAACTTGGTATATTCGGTCTCAAGATGGATATTCTCAAGCTCCCGGTTCTTTGAAATGATTGCCAGATCAATGAGATTTTTAAGCCCCGTCTGATAATAACTGTTTATAAATGCATGGCGAAGAACTCTGTCATCTTCATTTCCATGAATATCAAGATGATATTCCAACACCACCTTATCCTGAGTCAGCGTTCCGGTTTTATCCGTGCAAAGAATGTCAATGGAGCCTAAATTCTGTATTGCATTGAGGTTTTTAATAATAACCTTTTTTCTGCTCATGGCAACTGCACCACGGGCAAGAGAGGTGGTTACAATCATGGGCAGCATCTCAGGGGTGAGCCCTACTGCGATGGAGATGGCAAAGAGCGTTGCATCCAGCCAGTCACCTTTTGTAAATCCGTTGATCAAAAGTACAACCGGCACCATAATCAGCATAAAACGAATCAGTACCCAGGAGACAGAATTCACGCCCCGTTCAAAACCTGTCATAGGCGGTTTCACCGCCAAATCCTTAGCGACAGTTCCTAACACCGTGTCATTTCCAACTGCAGCCGCAACTGCTTTTGCGCTTCCGCTGATGACATTCGTCCCCATAAAAGCCAGATCCGTCATCTCAGTGAGCACCTTTGTATCTGAATGATTCTTCGCCAGCTTCTCTACCGGCTCACTCTCTCCGGTCAGTGCAGACTGACTGATAAATAGATCCTTGGAGTTGAGAATTCGTACATCTGCAGGCACCATATCTCCAGCCGAAAGATGTATGATATCTCCCACGACAACATCTTCTAAGGGAATCTCCTGGCTGCCAGCTTCCTTTCTTTCTACACAGGTGGTCGTGTGTATCAACTGGGAAAGCCTGGCTGCAGCATTGCCGCTTCTTGTTTCCTGAACAAACCGGAGAATCCCGGATATCATCACCATCGCAGTTATAATAATAACTGTAGTGTAATTTCTATTCCCAGGTTCAGCATAAATAATATCTGTAAATATAGAGACGACTGTCAGGAGGAACAGGATTGATGTAAAAGGATTGACAAATGCCGCCCAGATCCGTTTCCATACGGAATCCTTCTTTCCATGTGTAATCACATTGTTCCCGAAGGTTTCCCGGGACGTATCTGCCATTTCTTCTGTAAGTCCATCCTCGAAGGTACCCAATGCATTCAGTACCTGTTCTCTATTTGCATTTGCAACCTGAGTTAGTCTTTGTTTTGTTTCATTGTAACGGGAATGATCGGCTAAAATCCTCCCATTCCTCTTGCTGTTCATAAAAATCTTCTTCATGTTTTCTACCTCCATAATTATATTTTGTCAATTCAAAATTATGGGCAGCTATGAGAAGCGTATTAGATTCAGGAGCCTGGTGCAGACAAGTGTATGTCTTCATCCAAATCGCTCTTGTTGCTGCGCTTCCCGGGGGCCGCGCCGCTACTTCCGTCTGCATCCATTCTCCTCACCTCACTTTCAAAATAATCTGATCTATTATAAAGCCCGCTCTGGAATTTACCAAAAATGGGCACAAAAAAACCACCGTCACCAAAAACTTCGTTTTGGAGAACGATGGTCGCAATAATCGCTGTACAGCACAACTAAGTAACAGGCAAAGGATGCCTGTTACTGAATTCATATACTGCCACCATCGTTCTTTTCAAACAACTGTGATAATTACCACTATCCAAGACAGACACATCCTTTCCACTTAAAATAAAAAAATTCCCGCATATTCGGATAGAATATACGAGAATGTAATCACATCTTCTTATATTTTCGTCTGAGTTTTAGCTTTACAGGGCAATGTAACTGTATTATGCTGCACCTTAATCTCGATGCAGCCTGTTCAAACCATCTCATTGTGTCTCCACAACTTTGCGGCAACAGTCC
>JAQSYE010000127.1 GCA_029256305.1 Lacrimispora sp.
GAAGTGGCTGACTATCTGGCAGAACTTTCTGTGGATGTTCTTTCTCTGGAAATTGGTGTGAATATGGTACTGTTCTTTGACGAGGAAGAAACCTGTAAGCGAGTGGAATATCTTCTGGAGACTTTAAAGAAAAGCCAGGCCAGAGATATTTTTGTGATTGATATGTTTCCCAACAAAGGACTTATCGCACTGGATCAGGACTCCGCTTATTTTCGGCATTACCGCAGCTTTAAGGAAATAGTAAGACAGGCGGCATTAAAAGTGGGAGATCACAGATTTCATCTGGTGAAAGGGGAAGAGATATTAAAAGATTTCACATATTTGAGCACGGATCTGCTTCACCCTTCTGATAACGGACATATCCGTATGGGGGCGAATCTGGCAGACCAATTAACAGGAAGAGGAAAAGGAGTTTTGCAGCATGAAAGAGAAATATGATGTGATCGTGGCAGGAGGAGGCCCATCAGGTGTGGCAGCGGCTGTAGCTGCCTCCAGAAATGGCTGTAATACATTAATAATTGAGCAGGAAGCCTATTTCGGAGGTATGGCAACCATAGCCGGTGTACCTGCGTTTGGTCCTTTTACAAATGGGGAACAGGATTTAATTGGAGGAATTGGTCGGGAAATTTTAGAGGCGCTAAAAAAAGATGGATATAAAAGTCCCTTTTATGACCGGAAACCGGACCGCATAGAAGGAATAGACTGGTATTCCATCGACCCGGAGCATTTAAAACGAGTTATGGATGAACTGGTAATGGGCAGCGGCAGTGATGTGCTATTTCACACAACGGTCACAGAGGTCAGATATAAAGACGGTAAAATCGAAGCAGTCAGAGTCAACAACAAAGGGGGATTTAAATGGATTGAGGCTGATTACTTTATCGATTGTACCGGAGATGGGGATTTGGCAGCGATGGCAGGAGCAATGTGGGAATATGGAGATGAGGACGGCAGGGTACAGTCAGGGACTCTTTGTTTCCGTGTTGCAAACATAGATGTGAATCGGTTTATGGACTACGTGGATAAAGAAGGAGAAAACGGGAATCTTTCGGTTGCATCGGAAAAAGCAAAAAAAGACGGGCATTTTCCATTAAATGAGTCCAAAGTATGTGGGATGGCTTTACAGGCAGATGGTATAGCAGGATTAAATTTTGGCCATGTATATGATTTAAAGCCTTTAGATCCATGGAACATAAGCCAGGCTGAAATGGAAGCCAGAAGAAACTTACCAGAGCTCATAACGTTTTTAAGAGAATACGTCCCAGGGATGGAGAAATGTGTGCTGGCTTCCAGTGGTCCCGGTCTTGGGATACGGGAATCAAGAAGAATAAAAGGCGGCTATACATTGACAAAAGAGGATTATTTAAACAGAGCCGATTTTCCGGATGCAATTGCTTACTATTCCTATCCAATTGACATTCATGCAGCGATGCCTGAAAAAAGACGAAAGAATGAGAAACTTTATCAGACTTCCAAGTATAAGAATGGCGAATGCTATGGGATTCCGTACCGTTGTTTAATCCCCCAAGGGCTTAAGAATTTAGCTGTTGCAGGACGGATCATCAGTGCGGATCGTATCATGATGTCTTCCATACGTATTATGAGTGCATGTTTTGCTACCGGGCAGGCAGCAGGCACGGCTGCGGCGCTTGGTATAAAAGCGGGAGGAATTAACCTTGGGGATATAGATACCGGCATACTAAGAAAATGGTTATGGGAACAGAAATTTCCTGGAAAGGCAGAACAAACAAATACTAAGTAAAAACCCCGGTAATAACAAGGATTATGTATTTACAATAAAAGAAACAGCTGAACAGTAGAACAGTATTTTCTTTTGTAATGAAATTAACCTGTACCGAAAAAGTGGTGTCAAACTGAAAAAAAGAGGGCAATCCAGATCATTCCGGAAGTCCTCTTTTTCCTTATAAATAAAAGGTTTTAAGCAGATAACGGGAATCGGACCCGCCTCCTCAGCTTGGGAAGCTGATGTTCTACCAATGAACTATATCTGCATGGCATTGTTTGACACGTTCTGTATTATATCACAGAAGGTTGGAATAGATCAATAGATTTTTTTGAAAATTGGTAAAAAATTCCCCATGAACTTGCCAAAATTGGAAAAACCATTGTATAATGGGATTTGATAATACAAGATGTGGAGGAGTATCATGGCGAAAACGCAGTATAATGCGGATAGTATTACCGTGCTGGAAGGCCTTGAGGCAGTACGGAAACGTCCGGGAATGTATATAGGAAGTGTTGGAACAAAGGGACTCAATCATCTGATTTATGAAATTGTTGATAACGCAGTGGACGAGCACCTGGCCGGTTTCTGTAATCAGATCTGGGTGGTACTGGAGGCCGATGGGTCATGTACAGTCAAAGACTCTGGCCGAGGAATTCCAGTTGAGATGCATAAGAAAGGTGTTTCGGCGGAACGAGTGGTTTTATCTACGCTTCATGCAGGTGGTAAGTTTGACAATGATGCTTACAAAACAAGCGGAGGGCTTCACGGTGTTGGCTCTTCCGTGGTAAATGCCTTGTCCGATTACATGAGTGTTAAAGTATATAAGGATGGTCTGATTCATTACGACAGATACGAGCGGGGCATACCATCGGTGGAGCTGGTGGATGGCCTGCTTCCCACGCTGGGAAAAACCAAAGAGACAGGAACGGAAATCAATTTCCTTCCTGATGAGACTATATTTGAAAAAATACGTTTTAAAGCGGAATGGTTGAAAAGTCGTCTTCACGAAACAGCATATTTAAATCCCAATCTTCATATCTCTTATACAAACAAGAGATCGGGAGAAGAGGAAAAGGTGAATTTTTATGAGCCGGAAGGAATCATCGCTTACGTAAAGGAATTAAATGCTGGAAAAGAAGCTGTCCATGATCCGGTGTATTTTAAAGGGGTTGTTGATAAGGTTGAAGTAGAAGCAGCAATTCAGTTTGTGGATACTTTTGAAGAAAATATACTTGGTTTCTGCAACAACATATTTACTCAGGAGGGCGGTACCCATTTAGCTGGTTTTAAAACCCGCTTCACTCAGTTGATTAACAGTTATGCCAGAGAACTCGGTATATTAAAAGAAAAGGACACGAATTTTACCGGAGCAGACACCAGAAACGGTTTGACTGCAGTAATTGCAGTCAAGCATCCAGATCCGATCTTTGAAGGGCAGACAAAAACAAAGCTTGCCAGTGCAGACGCCACAAAGGCAGTTTTTACTGTGACCGGAGATGAACTGCAGCGGTATTTTGATCGAAACCTAGAAGTGCTTAAATCTGTTATCAGTTGTGCAGAAAAATCAGCTAAAATCCGCAAAGCAGAAGAAAAGGCCAAAACGAATATGCTCAGCAGGTCCAGGTTTTCTTTTGACAGCAATGGAAAGCTGGCCAATTGTGAAAGCAGGGATGCTTCCAATTGCGAAATATTTATTGTCGAGGGAGATTCGGCCGGTGGTTCCGCCAAGACGGCCAGAAACCGACAGTATCAGGCCATACTGCCCATTCGCGGCAAAATCTTAAATGTGGAAAAAGCATCGATTGACAAGGTTTTAGCCAATGCCGAAATCAAAACAATGATTAATACCTTTGGCTGCGGATTTTCAGAGGGCTACGGCAATGACTTTGATATTACAAAGCTTCGTTATGATAAAATTATTCTTATGACGGATGCCGATGTGGATGGAAGTCATATTGATACGCTTCTGTTAACATTTTTGTATCGGTTTATGCCCGAATTAATTTATGACGGTCATGTTTATATCGCTATGCCTCCGCTGTTTAAAGTGATTCCAAAACGTGGAGAAGAACAGTATCTTTACGACGAAAAAGAGCTGGAACGTTACAGGAAAAAGCATATCGGTGAATTTACCCTTCAGCGTTATAAAGGTCTTGGTGAGATGGATGCAGAGCAGCTTTGGGAAACAACGCTGGATCCGGAACGGCGTATTTTAAAGCAGATTGAAATTGAAGATGCACGGATGGCCACAGAAATAACGGAAATGCTTATGGGAAGCGAAGTACTTCCAAGACGGCAGTTTATTTATGAGCATGCGGATGAAGCGGAGATTGATGCGTAAGGAGAAGGAATATGGCAGAAAAAATTATTAAAACAGAGTATTCCGAGGAAATGCAGAAAAGCTACATGAATTACTCCATGAGTGTCATTACAGCAAGAGCTATCCCGGATGCCAGAGACGGATTAAAACCAGTGCAGCGCCGTGTGCTTTACGATATGAGCGAACTGCATTTAAATTATGATAAGCCTCATAGAAAATCAGCGCGTATCGTGGGCGATACCATGGGTAAATATCATCCCCATGGTGACAGCTCCATCTACGAGACGCTGGTAGTTATGTCCCAGGTATTTAAAAAAGGAGTTCCGCTGGTGAACGGGCACGGTAACTTTGGTTCCATTGAAGGAGACGGGGCAGCGGCCATGCGATATACCGAGGCAAGACTTGAAAAGTTTGCCGAAGAGGTTTATCTAAAAGATTTGGATAAAACCGTAGAATTTATTCCCAATTATGATGAGACGGAAAAAGAACCGGAGGTACTTCCTGTAAGAGTTCCGAACCTGCTGATCAATGGCGCGGAAGGAATTGCAGTCGGTATGAGTACCAGCATCCCTCCCCACAATTTAGAGGAAGTGGTTGGTGCAGTTCAGGCATATATTGATGATCCTGAGATTTCCATAGAAGAACTGATGGAATACCTGCCGGGTCCCGATTTCCCCACGGGAGGGATTATTGCAAATAAAAGTGATCTCCCTGCCATTTATGAAACCGGAATGGGGAAAATTAAACTTCGGGGAAAAATGGAAGTAGAACTTGGAAAGCGAAAGGCAGATAAGGACAAGCTGATTATTACCGAGATTCCATATACTATGATTGGTGCCGGAATTAATAAATTCCTTATGGATATTGCTGATCTGGTGGAGAATAAAAAGCTTACAGATGTAATAGATATATCCAATCAGTCTAATAAAGATGGAATCCGGATCGTTCTGGAACTTCGTAAAGATGCCGATGTAGAGAAAATACGTAACATTTTATATAAAAAGACGAAATTGGAAGATACCTACGGCGTTAATATGCTTGCGATAGCGTCTGGGCGGCCGGAAATCCTTAATTTAAAAGGAATTTTAAAGAATTATCTAGATTTTCAGTACAAGAATATAACCAGAAAATATAAGGTTCTTCTGGATAAAGAGCTAGAGAAGAAAGAAATCAAAGAAGGACTTATAAAGGCCTGCGATATTATTGATTTAATTATTGCAGTATTAAGAGGATCGAAGAATCTAAAGGATGCCAAAAACTGTCTGATAACAGGTGATATTTCAAATATTTCTTTCAAAGTCAAGGGGTTTGAAGAGGATGCCAGGAAGTTATGCTTTACTGAAAAACAGGCAAGCGCGATTCTTGAAATGCGGTTATATAAGCTGATCGGTCTGGAAATTCTTCAGTTGGAGAAGGAATTTAAAGAAACACTAGCAAAGATTAAGGAATATGAAAAGATTCTTTCTAGCAGAAAGAACATGGATGATGTCATTAAAAAGGATTTGGATTATATTAAGGCAGAATACGGCACACCAAGAAAAACTCTGATTGAAGATGGAAAGGAAGCTGTTTATGATGAAGCAGCCGTAACTGTTTCAGAAGTAACCTTCGTTATGGACAGATTTGGATACTGTAAAGTATTGGATAAAAATACTTATGACAGAAACAAAGAAACCATTGAAACAGAGAATCCTTTTGTGGTAAACTGTCTGAATACGGATAAGATCTGTATCTTTACCAATACGGGAAATTTACATCAGATAAAAGTACTGGATATTCCGGGAGGAAAGCTTCGCGATAAGGGGACTCCTGTTGACAATTTAAGCAAATTTGACGGAACCAGGGAAGAGATTATTTATCTATCCCATGCCGGCGGATTAAAAGGGAACAAGTTTTTATTTGCAACCAGGCAGGCATTAATTAAGATGGTACAGGGAGAGGAATTTGAAACCAATAACCGGACAGTAGCTGCCTCCAGGCTGATTGATGATGATATGCTTATTTGTGCACTGCCGTATGAGGGACAAACAGATGTAGTTCTTCAGACTTCTTCCGGCGTATTCCTGCGTTTTTCTTCAGAAGAAATTCCGGATATGAAAAAAAATGCAAGAGGTGTGAGAGGAATAAAACTTTCACCAGGTGAGAGTCTGGAAGCTGTTTATCTGCTAGGTGTCGAGCCGGTGATACAATATAAAGAAAAGGAAGTCCATTTAAACCGTTTAAAAATAGGCAAAAGAGATGGAAAAGGAAGCAAGGTTCGCCTTTAGTGCTTTACTGCAACATACATTTTCAAGAAATGTCTTTCTGACACGCACAAATGTATTTTTCTGACGAATAAATATTGATTTTTTTTTCACTTTGTTATAGGATAGTTAAGAATTTAGCGTATTATAGTATTACAAAATGAAAAGAGAAGTTGCGAGTTGGTATATTGGGAGCTACTGGTATGGTTGGTCAGAGATTTATATCTCTGCTTGAGAAACATCCATGGTATGAAGTGGTGACTGTGGCAGCCAGCCCCCGTTCAGCAGGAAAGTCATACGAAGAGGCAGTTGGAGACCGTTGGAAGATGATAACTCCTATGCCGGAAGCCGTGAAACACTTAACAGTCATGAATGTGAATGAGGTTGAAAAAGTTGCAGCAGGCGTGGATTTTGTATTCAGCGCAGTCGATATGACGAAAGATGAGATTAAAGCCATAGAGGAAGCATATGCAAAAGCCGAGATACCGGTTGTCTCCAACAACAGCGCCCATAGATGGACTCCAGATGTTCCTATGGTAGTTCCAGAGATTAATCCACAACATTTTGAAATAATAAAAGATCAGAGGAAGCGTCTTGGTACGGAGCGGGGATTCATTGCAGTAAAACCAAACTGTTCCATCCAAAGCTATGCGCCGGTTCTGACTGCATGGAAAGAGTTTGAACCATATGAGGTTGTAGCTACAACCTATCAGGCCATTTCAGGTGCAGGAAAGACCTTTAAGGATTGGCCGGAGATGGAAGGAAACATTATTCCTTATATCGGCGGCGAGGAAGAAAAAAGCGAGCAGGAGCCACTTCGTTTATGGGGAACTATGGAGAATGGCGAGATTGTAAAAGCGAAGGAGCCGGTAATCACCTGCCAGTGCATCCGAGTTCCAGTTCTCAATGGACATACTGCGGCAGTTTTCGTAAAATTCCGCAAAAAGCCTTCAAAAGAAGAATTAATAGATCGGTTGGTGAACTTTAAGGGACTTCCCCAGGAGCTTGAGCTTCCAAGTGCGCCAAAGCAGTTTATTCAGTACTTAGAAGAAGATAACCGACCCCAGGTAGCCCTTGATGTGGATTTTGAAAACGGAATGGGAATTTCTGTGGGCCGTTTAAGAACAGATTCTGTGTATGATTACAAATTTATTGGCTTGTCCCACAACACCATTCGCGGGGCAGCCGGCGGCGCTGTACTAAGCGCAGAGCTTTTAACAGCCCAGGGATACATCAAAGCCATAGATTAAGTGGATTATGAGGCTCTCTCTGTCCAGGAGAGAGCCTTGATAAAATAGGTATATGGAGGAAGTAAGATGGCATACAAAAAAGAACTTTGGGGAAACATGCCGGATGGCAGAGAAGTGTATTTATATACACTGGTAAATGAAAACAGAGTATCTGCTTCATTTACAAATCTGGGTGCAGTTTGGGTAACCATGAATGTGCCTGATCACAACGGAAAGGAAACGGATGTGGTATTAGGGTATGATAGTGTATCTGATTATCTGCTCAACCCACCTCACTTCGGAGCTCCCATTGGAAGAAATGCCAACCGTATTGCCGGAGCAAAGTTTATGATTAATGGGAAAGAATATAAGCTGGCAGCGAATAACAGTACTAATAACTTACACAGTGGTCCAGATCTTTATCATTCACGTCTTTGGGACAGTGAAGCAGAAGAAAATGATTTGGGAACCAGTGTAAGCTTCTCCCTGTTTTCACCAGATGGAGATCAGGGATATCCCGGCAATGCGAATATTACCATAACGTATACCCTGACACCGGATGACAGCTTAAAGATCGATTACCACATGATCTGTGATGAGGATACGGTGGCAAACTTTACCAACCACAGCTATTTCAATCTGGATGGACATGATGGCGGAAGCGCATTGGAACAGAAGGTATGGATTGATGCCGATACATATACAAGGGCTGATGAAATTTCAATTCCTACAGGAGAATTTACTCCGGTAAAGGGAACTCCCATGGATTTTACTGTTATGAAGACAATCGGACAGGATATCAATGAAGATTATGAAGCACTTGTTTTTGGAAGCGGCTATGACCATAACTGGGTATTAAATAACCCGTCAAAAGAACTGGCCTTATGTGCAGCTGCAGAGTCTGATAAGACAGGAATCAGAATGGAAGTATATACGGATCTTCCGGGAATGCAGTTTTATACTGCAAACTTTTTAGACGGACAGATGCCTGGCAAGGGTGGTTCAGTTTATAGCAAACGCTGCTGTTATTGCTTTGAAACCCAGTACTATCCAAATGCGGTGAATATGAGAGAATTCCCTTCCCCCATCTTAAAAGCGGGACAGGAATATCAGACAACAACAATTTATAAATTTTCAAAAATTTAGTAATATATCGATATAAATTCAGGGACGCAGATTATTGCGCCCCTGTACGCTTGTGAAAGGACATTTTTGCATACTTATGAATAAAGAAAATGAAAAAGGAATAAAAACACTGTCAGTCATGGGACTGATTTTCACCACAATCATATGGGGCAGTGCTTTTGTGGTAATGAAAAATTCGGTGGATGTCATATCACCAACCTATCTGCTGGCACTTCGGTTTACCATCGCGTTTGCGGCACTTGCAATGGTATTTTGGAAGCGATTAAAGAGGGTGGGAAAGACAGATATTATCTGCGGTTTGGTTTTGGGATTTTTTCTGTTTATCAGTTATTTCTTTCAGACATATGGATTGAAGTATACCACTGCCAGTAAAAATGCTTTTATTACTACATTATACGTCATTCTCGTTCCTTTTTTGCACTGGTTTTTTAACAGGAAAAAACCTTCAAAGAACAACGTGGGAGCGGCTGCTATCGCAGTAATTGGTCTGGGTTTCGTTTCCCTGGAGGGAGACTTAAGAGTAAATATTGGTGATTTTATGACTCTTATATGTGGTGTATTTTTTGCCTTTCACATTGTATTTGTTGACCGGTATACAGAAAACCATGATCCCATTATACTGACGGTGATGCAGATGGCGGTTGCGGCAGGGTTAAGCTGGGTGGTTGCACCGGTTTTAGAGGGAGGACTGGATCTGTCTGTGATTGATCACTCCATGGCGGTCAGCCTTCTCTATCTTGGTATTTTCAGCACAATGATTTGTTTTCTGCTTCAAAATATGGGGCAGAAGCATTTAAGTCCCAATACTTCTTCCATTATTCTATCCTTTGAGTCAGTATTTGGTCTGCTGTTTTCCGTCTTTTTACTGGGAGAGCCGGTAACTTTAAAATTGCTGACAGGCTGTGCTTTGCTGTTCCTGTCTGTTATCTTATCGGAATATAAAAAACGAACTCCCGCTGCTTAAATCCAGCGGGAGTTATGTTTTAGAACAAACGGTAGATTGCATCCCAAATGATAAATCCGTATCCTGCTCTCAGTATGATTACCAGACAGTCTGCAATGATTAAAGGAATAATACTTTTTCTTGAAAAATAGTATAAGTAATAGCAATACAGAACTGTTGTGATAAATGCTCCATACATATTTACACCATTAAACTTTAAGGTCATAGACAAATTAATACTATAAATAAGTATGAAGTTGATAAGAATAACGGACCATTTAGATAAAAACAGCTGATTCAATTTCGTGAAGATATATCCTCGGAATATGACTTCATCTGTAATTAAATTGAAAAATGAAACAAGGAGAATGGTGTATAAAAAAGGCATTTCACTAAATGGAAGAGGATAATCAGCAGTTACAGAGACATTCGTAAACAACTCGATCGGAACACTATAAAGAAGGTAGAGAACAACGCCCAGTACTACACCATGCCCAATATCCAAAATAGAAACGCTTCGCAAACCGATACTGCTAAGCGGCTCACCATCCACTTTTCGCGTTATGTAGCAAATCAATGCAATTTCAAAAATGCTGATAAACGTTATAATCCATTGATAATGTATATTTGATTTGTAATTCCTCAATAAAAAACTCATCAGTAATACAAAAAGATAAACAAATGCAGTCTGTAACGTTAATTTGGTTTTGACTGTCATAAAAATCCCCCCCCGGTATTTTTATCTGTTGATTTTAAGCTTCATTACTTTTACATACATCCACCCATTCTTTCGCGTGGGCAAATAAAAACAGTTCTTCGTTTGTCAACTCAATGGCGGAATTGGAGCTGCCGGCGGCTGGAAAGACAGAAGAGAATCTCTGAAGAGACACATCTAGGTAAGTGGTTGCACAATCTGGATTGGCGAAGGGACACACGCCTCCGATTTCGTGACCTGTGAAAACAGATACTTCGTCCGCGGACAGCATTTTTGATTTGATCCCAAATGTTTTTTTGAATTTAGCGTTATCTATTTTCACGTCTCCAGCTGTTACAACCAGGATACAGTTGTTTGCTTCGCTACTGTGAAAAGACATGGTTTTTGCGATTCTTGCCGGAATCACATCAAGTGCTGTTGCTGCTAAATCTACGGTTGCACTGGAAACCGGAAACTCCATAACCTGGCCGTCTCTTCCAAATTCATTGAAATATTCTTTTACTTTTTGTACTGACATAAGGCAAACACTCCTTTGCGTTGGTGTAATGGAATTTTAAGTAAATTGTTAATCATTGTAACATTGATATTAAAAATTATCAATGATATATTAAAATTTGGTATGCTTTTTGGTGAGAGTAGTCATAAATATTTGCTATTCATGAAGTTTAATGGTATAATAGAGCGGTTACTATCACAAAACAGTAGGGAGTTATATGTCTAAATCGTTATACATTGCAGAAAAACCAAGTGTGGCTCAGGAATTCGCAAATGCGCTTAAGATAAATGGAAAACGCAGCAACGGATACATAGAAGCTGACCAGGTGATTATTACCTGGTGCGTGGGACATCTGGTTACTATGAGTTATCCGGAAAGTTATGATCCCAGATATAAGCGATGGAGCTTATCCACCCTGCCGTTTCTTCCCAAAGAATTTAAATATGAAGTAATTCCCAGCGCAGCCAGGCAGTTTGAAGTTGTGAGCAGTCTATTAAAACGTCCTGATGTGGATCTAATCTATGTCTGTACTGACTCCGGAAGAGAAGGAGAATACATATACAGGCTGGTTGCCCAGATGGCAGGGGTGAATGATAAAAAGCAGAAGAGAGTCTGGATTGATTCCCAAACGGAAGAAGAGATTTTAAGAGGCATACGGGAAGCGAAGGATGAGGCGGAATATGATAATCTTTCGGCTTCCGCATATTTGCGTGCAAAAGAAGATTATCTCATGGGAATTAATTTCTCGCGTTTGCTTACACTAAGATATGGGCCGCATATTTCAAACTATCTAAAGAGCGGGAAGAATACTGTTATTTCTGTTGGCCGGGTCATGACCTGCGTAATGGGAATGGTAGTACGACGAGAGCGGGAAGTCAGAGAATTTGTGAAGACACCGTTTTACCGTGTTATCGGTACGTTTGCCAAAGAAGATCTGGATTTTGACGGTGAATGGAAAAGTGCGCCGGGTTCTAAGTTTTATGAATCACCCTATCTCTATAAAGAAAATGGATTTAAAGAAAGAAAGCATGCAGAAGAACTGATTGAGATACTTTCAGCAGCAGATCCTATGGAGGCAGCGGTTGTATCGATTGAGAAGAAAAAGGAAACGAAGAATCCTCCGCTGCTTTACAATCTGGCTGAACTTCAGAATGACTGCTCTAAGATGTTTAAGATCAGTCCCGATGAGACGCTGAAGGTAGTTCAGGAACTTTATGAGAAGAAGATGGTCACTTACCCTAGAACCGATGCCAGAGTTCTCTCCACCGCAGTTGCAAAAGAAATCTATAAAAACATCAGTGGGTTAAAGGGATTCCAACCTTTAAAAGAGGCGGCAGAAGAAGCATTGAGCCGGGGAGCTTACAAAACAATTGATAAAACCAGATATGTCAATGACAAGCAGATTACTGACCATTATGCCATTATTCCTACTGGCCAGGGGCTTTCAGCCTTAAGAGGCTTGACACCGCTAGGAGCAAAAGTTTATGAAGTGATAACGAGAAGGTTCTTGAGCATTTTCTATCCGCCTGCTATTTATCAAAAGTATGCGTTAGAGCTGGCTGCGGACAAGGAACATTTTTATTCCAACTTTCGGGTAATGCTGGAAGAGGGATACTTAAAAGTGGCGGATGTGTCCGGAACCAAAAAGAAAGTAGAGGAAAAGGCTGACGAATCGCTTCCTGACAGTGAAAATCAGGATGAGAACAATTTGGAAGTGTCTCAGAAACAGATGGACAATCCTGCATTTATTGCTATGCTGGGCTCCTTAAAAAAGGGGATGCAGCTACCCATTAAAAAGCTGATTATTAAAGAAGGTGAGACATCCCCGCCTAAACGCTATACATCAGGATCCATGATTCTTGCCATGGAAAATGCAGGGCAATTGATAGAAGATGAAGAACTACGTACTCAGATTAAGGGAAGTGGGATAGGCACCAGTGCTACGAGAGCTGAGATTTTAAAAAAGCTGTTTCATATCGGGTACCTTTCTTTAAACACCAAAACCCAGATCGTTCTGCCCACACTATTAGGAGAGCTGATCTATGATGTAGTGAATGCTTCTATTAAACAGCTTCTTAACCCTGAGCTCACAGCCAGCTGGGAAAAGGGATTAACCTATGTATCAGAGGGAAGCATAACCTCAGAAGAATATATGCAGAAACTGGAGAATTTTGTTGCCGGACGTACCGCTTGGGTATTGAAGCTGAATAATCATTATGATTTACGTAATGTGTTTGATGCTGCGGCAGCTAATTATAAAAAACAAAAATAGGAGATTATTAACATGAAAAAAGATGATATGACAAACCAGGACTTATTTGATACCGATCATACAGTGGCCAAATTATTATTTGAACAGACCACCTATCCGTGGGAAATTATTCCTAAGATCAGTGAGTTTATCGTTTCTCTGGGAGAGCGTCTTCCAAAGGATGAATATGTTCATGTGGGAAAAGCTGTGTGGATTCATAAGACTGTTAATCTTCCGCCAACAGCTTGTATGGGCGAGCATGTAATTATCTGCAAGAATGCACAGATTCGTCATTGTGCATTTATCAGAGGTAATGCGATCATCGGTGAGGGCGCAGTAGTTGGAAACTCTTCTGAAGTAAAGAATTCCATTCTTTTTGATGGAGTGCAGGTTCCTCATTTTAACTATGTTGGAGATTCCATTTTAGGATACAAGTCTCACATGGGCGCATCCTCAATTGCATCCAATGTAAAAACAGATAAATCTCTTGTTGTCGTACACGCAGAGGATGGAGATATCGAAACAGGGCTTAAGAAGTTTGGCGCTATCCTTGGTGATTTTGCAGAAATCGGCTGTGGTGCTATTTTAAATCCTGGTACAGTCATTGGACCAAAAGCAGAAATTTATCCCCTTTCCTGCGTAAGAGGCTGTGTGGAAGGTAATTCTATCTACAAAAAGCAGGGAGAAATCGTAGAAAAGAATATTACTGAGGAATAAATAAAACATGAACGAAAATAAACATACCCAATCAGGAAATGGAAAATTCGGTTCTAGGATCGGATTCATTCTGGCTTCTGTTGGATCAGCGGTTGGTATGGGAAACATCTGGATGTTTCCCTACCGCCTGGGACAGTATGGAGGCGCTGCTTTTTTACTGGTGTATTTTGGTTTTGTGTTTTTATTTGGCTTGGTTGGTTTGTCCGGAGAGTTTGCATTTGGCAGACTCACTGGCACTGGCCCCATTGGTTCCTATGATTATGCTTTAAAGACGAGAGGAAAAAAAGGCGGATCCTTTCTGGGCGCCATTCCTCTTATTGGTTCATTTGGTATCGCAATTGGATATGCGATTATAGTGGGCTGGATTTTAAGATACTTATGGGGTGCATTATCCGGCGTTATACTAAAGGAAGATGCTGCAGAATATTTTTCCCGGGCAACCGGACATTTTGGCAGCGTGCCATGGCATCTTCTCGTTGTAATACTAACGGTTGCCATATTGGCAGGCGGAGTATTAAAAGGCATTGAAAAAGTGAATGCAATTATGATGCCTGCTTTTTTTATCCTATTTTTATTCATTGCAGTTCGGGTATTCTTTCTTCCCGGGGCATTGGAAGGATACAAATATCTGTTGGTGCCAAGGTGGGAGTATCTGCTAAAACCGGAAACCTGGGTTATGGCAATGGGACAGGCGTTCTTTTCTCTCTCCATTACAGGCTCCGGAATGGTGATTTATGGCAGCTATCTGGACAAAAGCGAGGATATACCCAAGGCGGCTATTACAACTGCTTTGTTAGATACCATTGCCGCTCTTTTGGCAGGTTTTGCTATAATTCCTGCTGTGTTTGCGTTCCAGATGGATCCGGCAAGCGGACCTCCGCTGATGTTTATAACTTTGCCTAAGGTATTTGCACAAATCCCGGCAGGCAGAGTGATAGCAGTCCTATTTTTCCTTTCAGTCCTATTTGCGGGAGTAACCTCTCTGGTCAATATGTTTGAAGTCTGCGCAGAAGCGCTTCAAACACATCTGCATTTTCCCAGAAAGGCCGCTGTTGCTTTTGTAGGCGCTATTGTCTTCATTGTAGGTCTTTTTATTGAATACGAACCATATATGGGAGCCTGGATGGATTATATTACTATCTACGTGGTACCATTCGGCGCAGTTTTATGCGCTGTCATGATATACTGGGTATTGAAAAAAGAAGAAATTCTCAGCGAATTAAACCGTGGACGTAAGAAGCCGCTTGGTTCTTATTTTATTTTTACAGCTAAGTATCTTTATGTTTTTCTTGCAGCACTGGTATTAATATTAAGTATTACATATAAAGGGATTGGTTGATGTTAGAATCAGTTGCGAAACAGCCCGGTATTTCCATGTCTTTCAATGAGACAGGAGATACCGGGCTGTTTAATTTGATTTTTCTTTTATTTAGTGCCGAATATACGGTCGCCAGCGTCGCCAAGACCTGGGCAGATATATGCATTTTCATTTAATTGACGGTCTAAATGTCCTACGTAGATCTGAATATCCGGATGTGCCTCGCGAAGCCGTTTTAAGCCTTCCGGTGCAGCGATGATGGACATGAACTTGATGTGCTTTCCGCCGTATTGCTTGATAAAATCAACAGCTGCAATTGCAGAACCGCCGGTAGCAAGCATAGGATCGGTAACAACAATGGTTCTCTGCTCAATCGGGCTTGGAAGCTTGCAGTAATATTCATGGGGCTCATGAGTCTTTTCATCGCGGTATAAACCGATATGTCCTACCTTAGCTGACGGTACAAGAGCAAGAATTCCGTTTACCATACCAAGACCTGCTCTGAGGATAGGAACGACTGCCATTTTTTTACCGGCAATCATGGGAGTCATACAGGTCTCAATAGGGGTTTCCACTTCCACATCCTGTAAGGGAAGATCCCTTAATGCCTCAAATCCCATCAGCATGGCGATTTCTTCAATAAGAGCACGGAACTCATTGGTTCCGGTTTTCTTGTCTCGTAAGATTGAAATTTTGTGCTGAATCAGTGGGTGGGTAAAAATAGTTACATTTTCCATTAATAAATCCATAATAGTTTTAATCCTTTCTTTAATCTCTTGCAGTATCAGGAGTTTCTGGCAGTATCAGGTTCATAAAGACACCTATAATAACAGCGATGAAAAGTCCTGAAATATTTAATGTTACAGAGCCGACAGCAATGTTGAGTCCTCCAACCTGGGCAAGTCCAAGTCCGAATATCAGGATCAGACCAACGATAGTTAAATTTCTGCTGTGTGTGAAATCCAGGTTTGACTCCGCCAGAGAGCGTATACCCACAGCAGCGATCATACCAAACAGCATGATTTCCACACCGCCTTTTACTGGACCAGGAATAGTCTGGAGGATTGCACCCACTTTTCCAAAAAGACCCAGTACAATGGCAAATACGGCAGTTATACGAAGGAGTCTTGGGTTATAGTTTTTAGTAGTTGCCAAAACACCTGTATTCTCAGAATAAGTAGTATTGGCAGGACCACCCATAAATCCTGCAAGCAGGGTAGCAAGACCGTCACCCATCAAAGTGCGGTGAAGTCCTGGATCTTTAAGGAAGTCTTTTCCTACAACAGTTCCGTTTGTGGTGATATCTCCGATGTGTTCCATGAATGTAACACAGGCGATTGGTGCGATGGAAAGAATAGCACCTAAGCTGAATTTTGGAACAGACATAAAGGTCACACCGTTAAGATCCTTTGTTACAAATGGGATATTAATCCATGATGCAGCTGAGATAGCGGAATAGTCCATATGGAAAATTCCAAATGCGCCTAATACTATGCACAGGATATAACCGGCTGCTATTCCGATCAGGATCGGAACCAGCTTGAAAAATCCATGAGCGAAAATCGAACAGAGAATAACTACGAATAATGTAAATATTGCTATTCCCAGATTCATCGCAATAGTAGATGTTACACCGTCAGCCAGGCTTAAATTGCCAGTTGCATCGTTGATCGCAGTGCCGGCCAGATTAATTCCGATGACTACGATTACAGGGCCGGTTACAACCGGAGGAAAAATCTTTTTGATTTTCTCGGCACCAATACTGTAAGCAATGAATGCAAAAATCAAATATACCAGACCGGCAAAAATAATTCCACCCTGTGCTAAAGGTACGTTCTCAGGGATCACGGTTCCTTCCGGTCGGATAATTGCGGTAACCGCGGCCAGAAATGCGAAGGAAGAACCGAGAAACACAGGAACCTTAAATTTAGTACAGCAGTGGAATATTAAGGTGCCAACGCCTGCAGAGAATAATGCCAGCGATGGGTTGAGACCTGTCAGCAAGGGAACCAGCACGGTTGCACCGAACATGGCGAAAAGATGCTGAATGCTGAGCAGATAGTCTCGGGTTGTCAATTTTGCGTTGTTACTCATGAGTATACCCCGTTTCTTTTTATTTTTCCGTCCTATTTTATCAGAGATAGGGATAATTAGCAACTATTTTTGATATTTTGTCTCAGGAGTATATTCAATTAACGCAAAATCCCCCAAAACATGAGCGACAGGTAGGGAGATTATAATGACTCCATGATCCTTATAGCGAAAGGATTCTGGGAGTTTGGCAGTTCCTTTTTGAGGTATTCATGTCTTTTCCTGAAATCATATGTAAAATCATGGAAAAAGTAGGGCAATAAAGAGAAAAGACCCCGCAAAACCAAAATGAATTCGGTTTGCGAAGTCTCATTCCCTGCCAAGGGTGTAGTGCCGGCAGTGGGACTTGAACCCACACGATGTTGCCATCAACGGATTTTGAGTCCGCCTCGTCTGCCATTCCGACATGCCATTGTATGATAGATAAAAGCTATGATTAAGGAGGTGTCTGGGCGATGACATGTAAGGAAGCAGAGCGTCTGGTCATTCCATATATAAACGATGAACTGACGGATGAGGAACTGAAAGAATTTTTGGAGCATACACAAACCTGTGCAGATTGTATGGAAGAACTGGAAATCTATTTTACCATCGAGGCAGGAATCATGCAGCTGGATTCTGAAGCAGGGAATTATAACATTAAGGGAGCTTTGGAGGCTACGTTAGAACAGTCAAGACAAAGGCTTCAGTTAATACAGCTGATAAAAATAGCAAGATATGCGGTATCTACCGTATGCGCCATGGCACTTGTCATTACAGTCCTTCTTCAGTGCAGAATCTGGCTGCAGTTGGGCTTGCTTGGATAGGAGAATAGATGAACAGAAAAAAAACAGTACTGATTGATGCAACTGGAATGCTGGAAGAGGTTTATTACGCACTTCCAGCCAATTGTGTAAAAGGAATACGTAATGTGGTAGCTTGTATAATAGAAGAAAAGCAAACGGATTATATTGCAGCAGTTTTTGGAGGCATTAATAAAGATGGCATAGCTGCCCGGGATTTAAAGGAAAAAGATGGGCTTTTAAAGGAAGCACTGACTGCTCTTAAAATTCCTGTATTTGAAGAAGAGGGCGCTCGTTCTCTTGATCTTATTTGTTCCCTTGCAAAAAACAGTGAGCCAGAAGGAAAAGATGTTTTTGTGCTTACTGGGAATACGGATTTTTTGATGGCAGTAAAGGAGCATGTAATAGTTTGGACTCCTGGTCTTGGAGAAGATGGGCTGGAATTATTAAACTGGTCCGTAGATACAGTGAAAGCAGAGTTTGGTCTGGAGCCGGAACAGTTAAAACAAGTATTTGCATTGGAGCGCGGAGCTGGTATTGGCCGAAAAACCGCATGTAGGCTGGTTTTACAGTATGGTTCTCTTAAAGCTCTCTATGGGCAGAAGGAAGCGCTTCAGTCCGACCAGGTTCGGGAAGCACTAAGTAAGTATGAGCAGCGGGTTAATAAAGAGGCTGATTTTCTCTGTATAAATACAGATTATGATCTTCGCCTGGATGAGACTAAAACCATTGCGGAATCAGAGATTGCAGAAATTATGGATATGGATTTTGAACCTGCCCGGTTTCCAGAGGAAGGGGAGGAAATTTCTTTATCTGGCTGGATTGTAAAAGAGGTTACGGAGCTTTCTGATGCAGAGACAATTTTTGCAAAGTGCGCCGCAGGTGCCAGCCTTGGCTTACAGGTGACGGGAACAGATAAAAAAATTACTGCATTGGCTTTATGCCTGTCAAAAGAGGAGAGCTGGTGCTTTATTCCCCAGGGTAATTTGACGTCAGAATATTTGAAAGAAAAGGCAGAAGAGGTCATAAGACGGGCAGAGCAAATTACTGTTCTTGATCTAAAGAGCCAGCTTCCGTTTTTGAACCTGGATGGAGAAAAAACAGTGTTTGATGCTTCCATAGCAGCTTACTTAATTGATCCATTAAAAAGCGCCTACGAATATAATGATTTAGCGGGAGATTATCTTCAGTTATCCCTTCCGTCCAAAACAGAGTTGTTGGGGAAACGAATCATAGCCAAGGCTCTGGAAGAAAATCGTTCCCAGGCAGTCACCTGTCTGTGCTCTATGGCCTCAGTTTCTTTTTTGTGCGGAAGCATTTTGAGGGAAGAATTGAAAAAGGCTGATATGGAGCGACTGTTTTATGATATTGAAATGCCTTTGGTATACAGTTTATTTTCTATGGAAGAAACAGGAATCCATGTGGAGCGGGACAGGCTGAAAGAATATGGAGACAGACTGAAGATCCGGATTAAGGAAACAGAACTGAAAATATATGAACAGACAGGTGAAACCTTTAATATTAATTCACCCAAGCAGCTGGGAGAAGTTCTATTTGAAAAGATGAAACTTACAGGTGGAAAAAAGACAAAAACAGGTTATTCCACTGCAGCAGATGTGCTGGAAAAACTGGCCCCGGATTATCCTGTCATAGAACTGATTCTGGATTACAGGCAGCTGACAAAGTTAAATTCCACCTATGCCGACGGACTGGCGACCTACATTGGTTCTGATGAACGGATTCACGGCACCTTTAACCAGACAATTACTGCTACTGGCAGAATCAGCAGTACTGAACCCAATTTACAGAATATCCCAATCCGCATGGAACTTGGAAGAGAGATCCGAAAAGTTTTTGTTCCCAAGGAAGGGTGTATTTTTGTAGATGCTGATTACTCCCAGATTGAACTGAGAGTTCTGGCCCATATGTCAGGAGATGTAAGACTGATTGGCGCCTATCAGCAGGCGGAGGATATTCACGCAATTACTGCCTCAGAGGTTTTTCATGTACCGCTTGCTGAAGTAACCTCCCTACAGCGTCGCAATGCTAAGGCAGTGAATTTCGGTATTGTATATGGAATCAGTTCATTTGGATTAAGCGAAGGTTTAAGTATTACCAGAAAAGAAGCCACCGAATACATCGAGAAATATTTTGAAACCTATCCCGGAGTAAAGATTTTCCTTGATAAACTGGTAGCAGATGCAAAAGAGACCGGGTATGCAGTCAGTATGTTTGGCCGCCGCCGCCCTGTTCCTGAACTGAAATCTTCTAACTTTATGAATCGCTCCTTCGGAGAGCGTGTGGCCATGAATTCTCCGATACAGGGAACCGCGGCAGATATAATGAAAATTGCCATGATCCGGGTTGATAGTGCACTTAAGAGTCTGGGGCTGCAGTCCAGAATCGTACTTCAGGTTCATGATGAACTTTTAATTGAGACCCGCATAGAAGAGTTGGAACAGGTGAAAAAACTGTTGGTGGAAGAGATGAAAGGTGCTGCCGAACTGGCTGTACCGTTGGAAGTTGATGCCAATGTTGGTGAATCCTGGTTCGATGCCAAATAAAGGGATGGTGAAAAACGTGAATGTAATTGGACTCACAGGCGGAGTAGGAGCTGGAAAAAGTCTGGTTCTTTCCATACTAAGAATGAAATATAATGCAGAAGTGATTGAGGCGGACAAAGTCGCCCATGAACTGATGACCCTGGGAGAAGAAGGATATTTGCGAATGAAAGAAGCCTTCGGAGAAGCCATTCTTAATTTCGATGGCACGATTGACCGTACTCAACTGGGAAAAGTGATTTTTGAAAATGAGTTTGCCAGAGAGCAGGTTAATTCAATTATTCATCCTCTTGTATGGAAAAGAATCAGACAGAAAATTTCCGCTTCCCAAGCCGGGCTTATTGTGGTAGAATTTGCAATTATGGGTGAAGAAGCGGAAGACATCTATGATGAGATGTGGTACGTACGTGCATCAGAGGAGATCAGAATCAGACGTCTTTCGGAAAACAGGGGCTATACAAAAGAACATTCGGAAAAAATGATCAGAAGTCAGGCATCGGAACAGGAATATGCCAGGCGCTGTGACCGGATAATCGAAAACAGCGGTTCTATTACGGATTTAGAGAATCAAATGGCAGAAATATTAGAAACAGGGGATAGAAAACGATATGAGACTGGTAAGCATTGCTAGCGGGAGCAGCGGAAACTGTATTTATGTAGGTTCTGATACAACTCATATTCTGGTAGATGCTGGAATAAGCAATAAGAGAATTGAACAGGGCCTAAATGAAATCGGATTAAAAGGTAACGAGCTCACTGGGATTGTGATCACTCATGAACACTCTGACCACACCAAGGGGCTGGGAGTGCTGGCCAGAAAGTATGGCGTTCCCATATATGGAACGAAAGAGACTCTGGAGGAAATTTCCAAACAGAAATATCTGGGAGAGTATCCCCAGGAATTATTTTATGCCATTCGCCCGGATGTTGATTTTTTTGTGGGGGATTTAGAAGTCAAACCGTTTTCCATTGATCATGACGCGGCAAATCCGGTAGCCTACCGGATTCAGCATGAACATAAGTCGGTTGCTGTGGCGACGGATATGGGCCATTACAATCAATATATCATCGAGCATCTACAGGGGTTAGATGCTGTT
>JAQSYE010000128.1 GCA_029256305.1 Lacrimispora sp.
TAACACCTTCCCGACTCATGCAGGGATCTATGCGATCTCGCCTGTCTTATCTTTTCTCAATTTCTGAGCCAGTGATTTTCTGGGAACTGCCGTGTCCCGGTAGACCAATTCCGGCTCTCCATTTTTATCCACAACCTCTTTGGTGATTTTGCAGATTCCGATGCTGCTGTCTGATGGAATTTCATACATCAAATCCATCATAACGCTTTCCATAATGGAACGTAAGCCTCTGGCACCAGTTCTTCTTTCTACCGCCAGCTCTGCAATCCGTTCCACTGCTTCACTGGTCAGTTCCAGTTTCACATCGTCGAGTTCAAATAATTTCTGGTACTGCTTAATCAGTGCGTTCTTCGGTTCTGATAGAATCTTAACCAGGGCCGCCCGATCTAAAAGTTCCAATGATACAGTGATCGGAACGCGTCCGATAAATTCAGGGATCAGCCCGAATTTAACCAGATCCTGAGGCAATGTCTTTTTTAAGAGATCATCGATATCCGTTTTATTCTTATCTACAATTTCCGCATTAAAACCAATGGATCCTGCACTTAAACGGCGTTCAATAATTTTCTCCAGACCATCAAATGCTCCGCCACAGATAAACAGAATGTTGGTGGTATTGATCTGTAAAAGTTCCTGGTGGGGATGCTTTCTTCCACCCTGAGGCGGAACACTGGCAACCGTTCCTTCCAGAATCTTTAACAAAGCCTGCTGAACGCCTTCACCGGAAACATCTCTGGTGATTGACACGTTCTCCGATTTTTTGGTGATCTTATCAATCTCATCAATATAAATGATTCCAAATTCTGCCCTGCTGATATCATATTCAGCTGACTGGATCAATTTTAAAAGGATGTTTTCTACGTCTTCACCAACATAACCGGCTTCTGTAAGGGCAGTGGCATCTGCAATGGCAAAGGGAACATTAAGAACCTTAGCCAAAGTCTGCGCAAGATAAGTTTTACCGGAACCGGTAGGCCCCAACATCAGAATATTGCTCTTTTGTATATCCACATCCAATTTTTTACCGGATGTAATTCTCTTATAATGGTTATATACTGCTACGGACAACACCTTTTTCGCTTCGTCCTGACCAATGACATACTCATCTAAAAAAGCCTTCATATCTTTGGGCTTCATCAGATTAATGTTACTGAAATCAGGTGCTTCTTCGTCATGACCGTCAAATTCTTCCTCTAATATCTCCGCGCACAAATCTATGCACTCATCACAGATGTAGACATTATTGGAACCGGCAATCAGTTTCTTTACCTGATCCTGGGTTTTCCCGCAAAAAGAGCATCGGATCTTGTCGTCTGTTCTGACCGGCATATACTCACCTCATACTTTCCTTGTTAATGGTTCACGCTTTTTGAACATAAGGGGGATACCCGAAGGGTGCTCCTTGTTAATGGCTCATTCTCAGCGGTCATGACTATAAAGAATATTATCAATCAGCCCATAAGCCTTTGCTTCATCAGCAGTCATGTAATTATCCCGTTCTGTATCACGTTCAATTACTTCGTAAGGCTGACCGGTATTTGCTGCCATAATTTCGTTTAAGCGCTTCTTAATCTTTAATATATTCTCCGCAACAATGCGAATTTCAGTTGCCTGACCTTTCGCTCCGCCGGAGGGCTGGTGAATCATAACTTCTGCATTCGGAAGTGCAAAACGTTTGCCCTTGGTACCGCCTGATAAAAGGAATGCTCCCATACTGGCCGCCATACCCATGCATACAGTAGAAACATCGCATTTGATATAGTTCATGGTGTCATAAATTGCCATTCCCGCAGTAACAGAACCACCCGGGCTGTTAATGTAAAGATTGATATCCTTAGTGGGATCTTCTGCTTCTAAAAACAACAGCTGTGCCACAATAAGGCTTGCCGAAACATCAGACACCTCTTCACCAAGAAAAATAATTCTTTCTTTTAAAAGTCTGGAATAAATATCGTAAGAGCGTTCCCCCTTACTGGTTGATTCAATGACATAAGGTACTAAACTCATCTTTCTTCCTCCTGTCTGTTCACTTTTAAACTAATTTTGCTTCTGCTACAAGGAAATCAACAGCTTCCTGTACTGCAAGATCATCTTTCATCTGTGCAATGCCACTTTCGCCAAGATATTCTTTAATCTGTCCAACTTCCATGTTGTAGCTCTCAGCCATAGTTGCAATTTCTTTTTCTACTGCTTCATCAGAAACAACGATATTCTCTGCTGCGGCAACTGCCTCCAGAACAAGTCTTGTCTGAATTCTCTTTAATGCCTGAGGCTTCATCTGCTCTCTTAATGTTTCAATCGTCATTCCTGTAAACTTCATATACTGGTCAAGAGAAAGTCCCTGGCTCTGCATTCTTCTTGCATAGTCATTCACCATGTTGCCTACCTGGCTGTCGATCATGGGCTCAGGAATATCCATCGCTGCATTCTCTACAACTTTTTCTACAACATGATCCTCATTCTCGGTTGCTGCTGCTTTCTGTTTCTTCTCAGCAACTTTTTCCTTAATGTCGTTTTTGTATTCCTCTAATGTATCATATTCAGAAACTTCACCAGCGAACTCATCATTTAATTCCGGAAGCTCTTTTCTCTTAATTTCCTTAACTGTAACCTTGAACATAGCTGGTTTTCCAGCAAGCTCAGTGGAATGGTATTCATTTGGGAAGGTTACGTCTATTTCACATGCCTCTCCAATGCTCTTACCAATCAGCTGCTCTTCAAATGTATCGATAAAGGAATGGGATCCAATAGTAAGTGGATAATCTTCCCCTTTACCGCCGTCAAATGATTTTCCTTCAACAAAACCTTCAAAGTCGATTACTGTCTGATCACCGTCTTCTACTGGTCTGTCTTCTACCGTAACAAGTCTGGAATTCTGTTCCTGAACTTTCTTTAATTCTACTTCAATATCTTCTTCTGTTACTTCAGCAGATGCTTTGGTTACTTCAATGCCTTTATATTCACCTAAAGTCACTTCTGGCTTTACAGCTACAGTAGCGGTATAGATTAAGTTCTGGCCTTTTTCAACCTGAACAACACTGATTTCTGGTCTGGAAACAATATCCAGTCCACTTTCCTCTGCTGCATCTCCATATGTTGCGTCAAGAGCTTCATTCACAGCGTCTTCATATAAGACTCCTGCTCCATACATCTTTTCTACCATGGCCCGAGGTGCTTTGCCTTTTCTGAAACCAGGGATATTATATCTGCCCTTATTCTTATTGTAAGCTGCGGTAAGAGCCTTCTCAAACTCCTCAGCTGGCACTTCTACCGTTAATTTTGCCATGTTCTTTTCTAATTTTTCCACTTGTAAACTCATTAATGGGTTCCTCCTTGAGATATATGTGAACCGCCTTACCGACAGGGCGTTACACTTCAATTTAGCATTATACCATACTCGTCCTCATCTTCCTGGCAATGTAAGGATCAAGTGGACGAATCTCGATTTGGGGCCTGGCAATGTAGTATCCCTGAAATAAAAAGATGCCGCAATCCAGTAAAAACACCAGCTCCTCTTCCGTTTCCACTCCTTCTGCCAGGACGCAGATCTCATTGTTTAACGCAAATTCAAGAAGACTTTTTAATATCATCTGCCTTTTTGCATCTTTGTGAATCTGCCTTACCAGACTCATATCCACTTTAACAATCTCGGGCCGCATATACAAAAGCACGGATTCGCTGTTATATCCAGTCCCAAAATCATCCATAGCCGTCTGCCCCTGCCACTTTCTTGCCATATCAATCTTTCGCTCCATAAATTCCAGGCTGGCAGGCTCTCCTTCCGTCATCTCGATGACTACCCTATTTAAAAGATCACTGAAGTTATCTTCCAGCTGTGCCTGCTCCTCACTTGTGATGCACACAGAGGCAATGGAATTAATAAACAGCTTTTCCGACTCTCCTAAATGTCCTTTTTCCAACTCAGCTGCTGCTGCCCTTAAACCGGCAAACCAGGTCAGTGATTCGATCTGAGGCAGTTTTGCCTGGGATCTTGCCAGATTTAAGACTTCACCAATCCCTTTTAAATTTGTAAAATGAGGCCTCATCAGAAGCTCGTATCCGTAGATAGTGCCTTCCCGTGTCACAATCGGCTGAAAGACGAAGCTTACATCTCCAGTTTCTAACATTCGGTTCAGCTCCTCACTGCCTGTCAGCATATAAGAATTATGGGAATATTCATCAAAATCAAATTCCCTTACATTGCCCTTCACACTGTGTTTTACCATGTACATGGCAAAATCCGCATAATTGAACAGAGTTTCAAATTCAGTCGCATCATCCGGATACCAGGACAACCCCCCCGAAACCCGGACAGGAAGCATATATCCGCCCACCATAGTAAGGGCTGCCTTTTGAATGTATTTTATAAAATCACGAATGTCCTTGCGTATTTTTTCTTTGTCGTCTCCATGTAAATAGGTCACAAATTCATCACCGGAATAGCGGGCTAAAATCCCCCTTCCAGCAAAGCTGTTTTTTAAACACTCCGCAAACAGAATAAGGTAACGATCTCCTTCATCATGCCCATATGTATCATTGATATACTTTAAATTATCCAGATCCCACATAATGACTGCCGCATATTTCTCCTTCTGGGCTGCCATGAGAGACTCCACCTGCTCCCGAAATGCCCTCCGGTTATACAGTTCGGTCAGCAAATCAAAATTGCGTTCCCACTCAAGCTTTTCCTTCTCCTGCACATCTGCAGTTACATCAGAGCATACACCAAGAATGGTTCCCGCCTTGGATTCATCCAGAATAGTCTGCACCCACCGTGTTCCGCTTTCCAATTTCAGGCTTTGAATCACCCGGTCTCCCTTAATCCGAACACCGGTAAACGTCTGCTCCATCAGTGTTTCAAATCTGTCAACTTCCATGTACCGGTACGGTTCCTCAATATTCCCCCATCCAAGCATCTCAAAAAGAGACTGGCTGCAAAAAACCAGGTCGCCTCCTTTCCCATACTCAAAAACCCCGATCATGATATTTGCATGGCGCAGGATACTAGAGATCTTTGATGAGGATTGCTCCACGTCACGACTTAGCTGCTCAATGGTTACCGTCAGATCATCAATCTCTCGGATATAAACACGTTTTAACGACAGGCTTCTGTTTCCAGATTTGCCCTTTAACTCACCAGCCAGTCTGCGGATCGGTTCCGTTACAATCTTGCCGATGACAAACGTTCCCAGCAGGCTGAATAAAATCGGAACCAGCATGGTACTGAACAGCATACGGCGTATGGCATTATAAAAAGCAAGCAAATCCTTTTGTCTTGCCATTCCCACAAGCACCCAGTCTTCTTTTTCCATTACTCCGTTGTTTGCATAGGCATCAAGACTGTTAATGCTGGCATACCACTTCGTTCCATCAGAAGATACAATTTCGCTGATTGATTTCTTATCGTTGTCTGTATAAGACAGGTTTGTCACTTTGTTAAAATACTGATTATAGAGATAGCCGGAATCAATCACAGGCACAACCGTCTTCGTCTCTCTGTTACGCATTCCAAGAACCCAGCATTCCTCAAAGCTGCTGTTGGTCTGTTTCTCCGACAGCATCTGTCCCAGCTGATTTAATGTCATCTCAAGTCCCCAGACTCCCACAACCGTTCCATCGTCTAAAATGACCGGGACAGAATAGGTGATAACAGGCATATCTTTGGGGCTTAAGCGAAAAGGCGGACTCAAATAAGCCTGCTTCATGGCTTCTTCCTTATTTGCTCCCGCCTTTAAAGCCATGCGCATGGGTCTTTGGTAGAACTCACTGTTATTTAATTCCTCCCCTTTACTAAAGCCGATTTCCCAGAAGGAATCTAGAGCAATCTTATGTTTTTCTGCGGTAGAAGACAAACCCCGCTCCATCAAAAGGGAAGAATTGTCCGTTAAATAACCTCCCGTATTAGAGTTTCGTATATAAAATCCCGCTTTAACATCATTGGAACTATTGGCTGCTGCCGGACCATCTAGAACAAAATAGACTCCGGTCGCATAACTCATATGAAGCATATCGATGGATTTTTCTATTATCTGTTCCACAATTTCACGGTTTAGTCTATAATCTTTTGAAATATCAAGAGGGCTGCTCCGGTTTTTCTTTAAAATCTGCTCAATCTCATCAGAAACAAAGGCTGAGTGGTTCAGCATAACAACCCAGTGATAAAGCGTCTCCTTTTCCAGATCAACTCTGGTGTTTTCCGTATTCTGACTTAAAATGTGGATTTCATTATTCTTTAATTTAGCAGAAACTCCGCCGAAAAGCACCGTCCCTGCAATGACTGCGGCCTGCACAACCAGCAGGATCAGCAGCGGTCCAAGCAAACGGGTTCGTATGGACTCACTCTTCTTTTCTTTCATAAACTACTCTCCGATGACTGCTTCCAATTGCATCTTCGTATCCTCGTACCAGTTATTAAAATTCTCATCCGTTGTGAAATCAGCAACCGCTCTCTCCCTGTCAATCCCTTGAGTCACCAGTGATTCAATCTTTTGATAATCATCCCTGGCCTTTGAAGCCATAGCGGTCTGAAGGATCTCTCTGGCGCGGTCCCCTCCTTTAAAGGGTTTGGAAGTATATAGTCTGTACCTGTTTGCTGTATCAAGACCAATAAGCAGGTTCTGTGATACCGCACTTTTTTCTCCGGCTTCCTGTAAAAAAGGCTCTAAAAGGGATTGCTCTGCCGCCGCTTTTTTTACTGGCAGATAACCGGATCCAATGGCAAACTTCATATTCTGCCCGGTACCGGTAAACCACTTTAAAAAACAGACAGCTGCATATTCCCGCTTTTCCTCTGATTTAAAAACCATCATTCCTGCACCCTGAGAAACAGCACAGGGCACCGTCCCTGCAAAGCCGGGAAGTGGGTAGAGCTTGTTTTCAATGGCATAGTTTGTTCCGTCTTCAAGGGTTACAGAGGTTGGAAAATATGAGATTCCGCTGGTAGCTCCCACAAATGCCACAAGCTGTCCAGTCTTTACATCATCACTGCGAAATCTTCCGTAAGCCCCAAAATATCCATTTACAAACGGGACATAGTAATTATCCCATAGCTTTTTCATTGCCTCTTTGTCATAATCCAGAATTGTCTTCCCGTCTTTCACCGAAAAAATCTCATGCCCCAGCTGCAGACTTCCGATAATCATGTAGTTGGCAAATGCGTCTCTGCCAAAGAACGCTTTTCCGTCATTGGGCTCTTCTGTCAAACTGTCTGTCCATTTGTAATAGGACTCGGATACCCTGGCGATCCCTTCCCACGTGGAGAACGCATCATCTGTCTCACCGGTAGCCGCCGCAAACTTATCCCAGTCAGTCTTATTCACAGTAAGTATCTCAGTTGATTTGGCAATGGGAAATACCTTAACAGAACCGCTATCACCAAATCTTCCCTCATCTATGTAAGCGTCTACATATTCTGATAACTCATCGGAGGCAAGGTAATTACTTAGATCTGCTGCCAGCCCCATACGGTCCACTTCATAAACCTTGTCTGCATAAGCAGAAAATACATCAGGAAGCGGATCTGAACCAACCCTGTGTTCAATGCTCTCATTGATCGTGCTGCTCAGCTCATCAATACTTCCTTTGTTATATGCCTTCACTATAATTCCTTTTTTCCGTCCCTCATTTTCATTAAATGCTCTGACCAGATTGTCAAATTCCTCTTTCTGGACACCATTATAATAATGCCAGATTGAGATCGTGACAGGATCTCTGGGCGAGAGTCCATAGGGATCTTTTTTCTCACATCCGGCAAGCAAAAATAAACAGGAAAGGAAAGCGATTGGTAACATCCAACTCTTTTTCATAGGTTCACCTGCCTGTTACATCGGGATCTGGTCGTATTGAATTGCCTCTTTTATTTTACGTGCATGGGCATTATCCACCAGCAATACCAAGAGCTCGATGCCCATGTCAAGTGCATATCCAAGCCCTCTGGCTGTTGTAATATTACCGTCCGTTACCACGCCCTGCCTAACCACGTCGGCCCCTTTTAATTCCTGCTCAAAACCGGGAAAACAGGTGGCTTTTTTTCCCTCTAGAATTCCAATTCCCCCAAGAATACTGGGAGCGGCGCAGATAGCCGCAATCCTGCGATTGTCCTTATGAGCTTCCAGAAGCGCATGCACTAATTCCTCATTTGCGCCAAGGTTTTTAGTACCCGGCATGCCTCCCGGAAGGAAGAGCACATCTGCGTCATTTAAATCTGTCTGTGATATCAAAACATCTGCCTGAAGCTTAATTCCATGAGCACCTGTCACATTCTTTTTACCCGTCACGGACACAAGTTTCACATCCTGGCCCCCTCTGAGCAAAACATCAACTACAGCCAGTAGCTCCACCTCTTCCGATCCGTCTGCTAAAAACGCATAAACCTTCCCCATATCAATCGTTTCCTTTCCAATTATGAAATGTACTGTTCATGGTAACCTTAATATAATCCACCAGATACCTCGTCTCGGCATCTTCCCCCTGAATCAGCCGAATCAGCGTATCTGCCGCAGTCTGTGACTGACCCTGATGGTCATTTAAAACTGTTCCGGCGATCTTGCCTTCTTTAATATATCCCACTGTTTCCTGGAGCGCATCGACTCCAACCAGATAGATATCTTTACCCGGTATCATACCTGCCTCTTCCACAGCCTCAAGTGCTCCATTTGCCATGGCATCATTGTTGCTAAATATCACATCGATTCTTGGGCCATAAACAGACAACGCCTGAGCAGCCAGTTTTTTTCCTTCTTCCCTGTTCCAGTTGCCAGTGCCGGAAAAAAGCTCTTCCGTTTTCACACCTGCATCTGTTAATGCTTTTACACAATATTCCGACCGGTAGCGGGATGCGTCACTGTTTGCCTCTCCCTTTATCATCACATAAGAGACAATTCCATCGTTATTCCTATCTCCCTTTTTCAGGGTTTCAAGTATAATCTGCCCCTGATAGGTTCCGGCCTGCTTAGAGTCCGTTTCCACGCTGGAAACAGCCATATGACGGTCCTTCCACCGGTTTCTTTCTGATTCATCCGGCTCACTGTTAATAAACACCAGAGGAATGCCTGCCTTGCTGGAAGTATCTGCAATTGTTCCTGCAGCTGAAGCCTCCACAGGGTTAATTATAAGCCCGTCACACTTACTGTCTATAAATTCCCTGATCTGCCGGTCCTGTACTCTCTGATCCCCGCCTGCATTGCGCATGATGACCTGGGCATGATAGGTTTCTTCCAGATACTGCTTTAATTCAGACCGGTACAGCTTCATAAACGTGTCATCATAGCGATAGATGCTTATGCCGATCTTTGGGCCTTCTGCCGCTGCAATTCCTTCTGTACCAGCTTCTTTATCCGAACTTTCTCCAGGTTTTGACTGGCCGCTCTTTCCCCCACAGCCCACCGCAAACACCGCTGCAAATACCAGAAAAAAGAAGGCCGTCCGCCTTATCAAGCATTTCATATCATTAATCTCCTGATTTTTACTGTATTTTCCATATTACCACGTTTTTCTTCTTTTTGCCACTATCTTCTATTTTTTATCCCATTGTGGTATACTAACCCTGTTTTACAGTATAATACATGGAATCAGGAGGTTTTTTCATGGAAATCGAACGCAAATATCTGGTTACCAATCCACCGGAAAATTATAAGTCATATCCCTATCATTTCATTGAACAGGGATATTTATCAACAGACCCTGTCGTCCGGGTGCGCAAAGAGGATGAAACATATATTCTAACTTATAAATCCAAAGGTCTTCTGGCAAGAGAAGAATACAACCTTCCCTTAAATGAAGATTCCTACAAACACTTAATCAGTAAAACAGACGGCAGTATTCTTACAAAAAAAAGATATTTAATTCCTATGGAGCACTCCGCACATCTGACCATCGAGCTTGATGTCTTTGAAGGTCAATATGAAGGGCTGATGCTGGCTGAGGTTGAATTTGAAAACCTGGAAGAAGCTCACTCCTTTACTCCACCTTCCTGGTTCGGAAAAGATGTGACCTTAACAGGAGAATATCAGAACAGCCGGCTCAGCCAGATTCCTTAATTTTAACAGTTAACCAAACTTCAAAAAAGCGTCCTGATACGGCAACTGCTGCCGGACAAGACGCTTTTTTAGTAAGTATTTATTTTTTAGCAATATATTTTCTGATATCAAGAGCAATCGCAACTACGATAACGATACCCTGAGCAATGTACTGATAGTTCGTGTTAACTCCTAAATACTGGAGACAGGTTTTTAAGATTTCAAAAACAAGAACTCCGATTAAAACGCCGGATACCTTACCGATACCTCCGTTTACAGATACGCCTCCGATGGTACATGCTGCAATTGCTTCCAACTCCCAACCCATACCCATATTAACGGAAGATCCGCCGGATTTTGCGCCTACCAGGAAGCCGCCCAGTGCGTAAAGTGCAGCAGCTGTCACATAGATAATAATCTTTGTCTTCTTAGTATTAACACCAGATACTTCTGCTGCCTGCTCATTTCCGCCAATGGCGTACATGTATTTTCCATGAGGGGTCTTGTTATAAACGAACCAGATCACAAGTCCAATCGCAAGTGCAATTAAAAACAGATAAGGTATGAAACCAAACAGTCTTCCTTTTGCTACTTCCGTATAAGCCGGGCGGTAACCTCCGATTGGTGTTGCATTTGTATAAACAAGGCAGGCACCATATACAATCAGCTGCATACCAAGAGTTCCGATAAAAGCAGGAACCTGCAGATAGGAAACCACCAGACCGTTGATCAGTCCGAAAAATGCAGCAACTAAAATACAGATCAGAAGTACTACAAATACCCACCAAATACCAAAATCCGGAAGATTAGGGAAAAACTTACCGCTGTAGCCCGGTTTCTGTAAAAGTGTACCTGCCAGACAAGCAGAAAGACCTACAATACGTCCTGCTGAAAGATCTGTACCTCTCGTTATCAGGCAGCCTGATACACCACAGGCAATGATGAAACGAGGTGCCACATTTAAGGCAATATTTTTTAGATTGTCAAATGATCCGAATGATGGTTGCTTAATTGCCGTAAATATGGCAAGCAGGACGAGGACAACGATGATTCCATTATTTATAAGGAAATCCTTCAAATTTATCTTCTTAGCTGTCATGACTTAACCTCCTGTTTGGAATTGCCATGATTTTCTCCTGGGTTGCCTCACTATCCTCTACTTCTCCTGTTATTCGTCCGCCGCACATTACGATAATCCGGTTTGACATACCGATTAGTTCCGGCATTTCAGATGATATCATGATGATGGATTTGCCCTGCTTTACAAGGTCAATCATAATCTGATAAATCTCATACTTTGCGCCTACGTCGATTCCTCTCGTTGGCTCATCCATGATTAAAATTTGAGGATTACTCGCCAGCCATCTGGCAATAATTACCTTTTGCTGATTTCCTCCGGAAAGAGACTGAATTTGCGTTCTGTCATTTGGAGTTTTAATGCTCAGCTTTGCAATGCTTTCTTTCACAACAGATGCTACTTTCTTCTTCTGAATGACTCCCGCTGTTGTATAGTTACGATAAGAAGCAATGGCTGTATTGTCAGCGATACTTAAGCAACCGAAAATTCCGTTACCTCTCCGGTCTTCCGTAATCATTCCGATGGAATCGCCAATGGCATCCTTTGGGCATCTAATCTCTGCTTTTCTTCCAAGGACCTCAACTTCTCCTCCGGAAATATTCCTCATTCCAAATATTGCTTCCATTAATTCGGTTCTTTGCGCTCCTACCAGACCTCCGAAACCCAGAATCTCCCCTTTTTTCAGTTCAAAGGAGCAGTCCTGAAAGGAACGATCATGGATGCTGCTTAAATGGCTTACCTTTAAAACGGTTTCATTCTTTCGGTAATCATCTTTAGGAGGATAAACATTACCCAGTTCTCTTCCTACCATCTGTTTTACAATCTGTTCATCAGTGATATCAGCTACTTCCCAAGAACCAACATAAGTTCCATCCCGCATGATGGTGATGTCATCTGCAATCTGTCTGATTTCGGCCATTTTATGGCTGATATATATCATAGAAACTCCGCGGGACTTTAAGTCCCTGATGATGCGAAACAGTGCTTCTACCTCATTATCAGTCAGTGACGAAGTAGGTTCATCCAGAATCACCAGTTTTGCATTCTGGCTTACTGCCTTTGCAATTTCTACTGACTGCATTTGTCCGATTGATAAGGTCCCAAGTTTAGCTTTGGGATTAAACGTCATTTTTACATCTTTTAACCATTTTTCTGCTTCTGAATTCATGGTTTTATGATCAATTATTGTAAGCGGTCCTATCTTATATACTGGAAACCGTCCAAGATACATATTCTCTGCAATAGAGCGAGCCGGTACTGGCTGAAGTTCCTGGTGTACCATAGCAAGGCCTTTATGAAGTGCTTCATCCGGATTTGCGATACTCACTTTTGTACCATCAATCAGGACCTCACCTTCATCCATCTTGTATATGCCAAACAGGCATTTCATCAGTGTTGATTTCCCTGCTCCGTTCTCTCCCATCAGAGCGTGAACGGTACCGGGACGTACTTTTAAATTGATTTTATCGAGCGCTTTGACGCCAGGGAAGGATTTGCTGATTCCAACCATTTCCAGTCTGTAATTCTCTGCCATCCCGCTTCTCCTTTCATTAATTCGTCCGTTTTTCAGGACATAAAGGGATACCTGTAAAGGTATTTCATTAATTCGTCCGTTTTTCAGGACATAAAGGGATACCTGTAACTTTTAAAAATCGGGTGTGCCTTACCGACACACCCGCTAATTGGCCTGCTGGAAATTATTTTTTTAATTTGTCAAGAGTTTCCTGTGCATTTGCCTTGGTAATCTTGATATAATCTACCATGTTAACGTTGTCAACAGAATCACCCTTTAAGAACTTAGCAGCCATATCGCTTGCTGTATGAGCCTGAGAGAAATGATCGTTAAATACGGTACCGGTCTGTTTGTCATCAATAACATTCTGTACAGCTTCTGTTAAAGCATCTACGCCTACTAAATAGATATCTTTATTTACGGTACGTCCTGCTGCTTCGATTGCCTGAAGTGCACCAAGTGCCATAGCATCGTTGTTGCAGAAAATTACTTCGATCTGATCGCCGTACTGTGTTAAAGCATCCTGAGCAATCTGCTGTGCTTTAGCCTGATCCCAGTCACCACGCTGTTTTAAGAGTTCTTTTACTTTTACGCCCTTGTCAGTCAGTGCTTTTACAGAGAATTCTGTTCTGTACTGTGCATCTACATTCTCCGGGTCACCCTGGATCATGATATAGTTTACAACGCCGTCTCCGTTGATATCACCCTTGTTGGAAGTTTCAAGAATTTCTTCTCCCTGATAGGTTCCGGACTGTCTTGCATCACATCCTACATAAGTTGCATTGATCTTTTCATCTTTCCATCTCTGCTCTTCTTCTGGATCTGGCTCACGGTTAATGTAAACAACAGGAATTCCTGCATCTTTACACATATTTGTGATTTCAGGAGCGGAAGAGGCCTGAACAAGATTTAAAATAAGTACATCATATTTCTGTGTAATAAAGTTCTGGATCTGGTTGGTCTGCTCTGCCTGATCGCCCTTACCATCCTGAATTACTACATTGTCTTTCTTAAAGCCCAGGTCTTCGGTTAAATAGCGCTGAAGTTCTGTACGATAAAGTGTCATGAAGTTATCATCGAATTTGTAAATGGAAATACCAACTTTTTTGCCAGCCAAATCCCCGCCTACTGCTTCCTTTACGGCTGCTGCAGTAGTTTCTGCTGTCTTGGTCTCTTCCTTCTTTGTCTCTGCTGCAGTCGTTGCTGCCTCAGATGCTGCTGTTGTTGCCTTTGAGCTGGAACCGCAACCTGCCATGGAAAATACCATTGCGGAAGCAAGACCTACTGCTAATACTTTTTTGAGTAATCTCATGATAAATCCTCCCTTATCATTATATATTTGTTATCGATTGGCACTTTTACCTCATCGACATGCACATTATAACTTTATTTTGTGCATTATACCATATAATTTTCTTGGTATATGTATCGAATTTTTTAGATTTTTCATGATTTACTCATATTTTCTACAGTTTTTTATTGATATATACCAGTTTTTCCATTTTCTATTTGGCTGTGAGGGTATTTTGTCTGCATTCATAATACTTATCTCTGCTTAATCCCACTGTTTCCTGTACATTTTTACCAAGAGACTCTGCTGCCGCAATTTTAAAGATCACTCCGGCATACTCATCACCGTCACATTGTACCGTTCCAAAGATTTTTCCTTCATGGACTCCTTCGATTCCCTGTGGAGTTCCATCAATCCCAACCACCTTGATTGATTTGGTACTTCCCTTGCGTTCAATGGCATCTGCTGCACCCAGCGCCATATCATCGTTATTGCAGATCACTACCTCAATTTCATCGGGATACTGGCCCAGCCATTGCTCCATCCAGGCAGACGCCTGACTTCTGTCCCAGTTTGCAATTGCTCCAGTAATCTTTTCCAGAGGTACGCCTCCATCCTTTAACGTCTGAATTGACCACTCGGTTCTGATAAGAGAATCCTGATGACTGCTCTCTCCCTCCAAAAGGACATAGCTCACCTTTCCATCTCCATTTAAGTCGAGAGAAGAGGAATCTGCATGATAAGCTTCCACCAGCATATTTCCCTGAAGCGTTGCAGACTCTTTGGCATTCTCCCCCACATAATAAAGTTTCTCCCAACGCCGCATATCCTCTTCCACCGGTTCCCTGTTGAAAAATACAACCGGCAGATCTGCATCCATTGCCTTCCCGATAATATTGGAAGCAGCAGACCGGTCAACCATGTTGACACAGATTGCATCATACCCAAGAGAGATAAAACGGTCTACCTGGCTGTTTTGGGTATTCTGATTCCCCTTTGCATCTACGATCTCCATCACAACCTTAATTCCGGTATCCTTTTCATATTCCTTCGCCTGCTCTTCCAGCTTTCCCCTTATAGTATTAATAAATGAATCGTCTCCCCGGTATAAAGTCACTCCGATACGAACCGCCTTTTTCGCCTCTTTTTTTACGAATTTGTAATTTTGATAAAACCCTCCCAGAAGAACAACAAATAAAAGAATAACCGCTGCCAGCACTCCATATTTTTTTCTCATTTCTTTTCCCCCATTCAGTCAATCGGATATAAGATTTTTTCAAATTTGCTCTCTCTTAAATCTTCTCGTTGGATATAATAAGAATCCAGTACAATCTGTTCCTTCTCAAATCCTCTGTGGACTGACTCAACCGCTTTTTCAATGCTTCTGTACCCCGCATCAAACTGGTCGCTTACCACCAGTCCCTTTATTACCCCGTTGTCTAACTCTGTTAAAATTCTGGTGGTACTTCCTACCCCATAAAGACCGTCCACATAGTTGCCATAAACCGGACTTCCTGCAATAATTTCCGCCGTTTCATCAAGGCTTTTCGCATCAATTGCTGCAATAATCGTTTTTTCGCTACCTGGATAAACCAGACCTTCAATCGCTTTGCGAAACGTCTCTTCCATGGCTTTTTTATAAATTTTCACAGTAAAACCTGCTTTACTTAATTCACTTTCTGCTCCTGAATAAATCTCCCGGTTGTAACCATAGTCTAACCCTTCCGTAAAGATCCATACCGGTTTACCCGGAGAATTCTCCCTGGCAATTGCCTGTCCAAGTTTACGGCCTTCTTCTTCAAAGTCGGGAGCAATCCCACTTTTAACCCGCTCATTGGGAATTAAATTTCCGATAATAACAGCCGGACAGTTTAAAACCATATCATCCATCTTTCTGGCGCATTCTTCCGGATTTACAGGAACTAAAACAACTGCTAATGCTCCATCATTAATTTCCCGTTTCACCAGTTCCAGCTGCTGATCCTGGTCTCCCTTTTCATAAAGTGTTATAAAGCTGACGTCAACATTATATTCGTCCGCTGCCTTATCAACACCTTTTCTGAAGTTGCCAAAATAATCATCAGAGGTATCGCTGATAATAATGGAAATCGGGTAGATTTCCGTCTTCTTTTCCTTAATAATTAAATCTGTGGAGGACAAAAGAAACAGGATCACTAGCACCACCGGCAAAAAAACCCACAAAATTTTTTCCTGTTTTGTCATGATCGCTTCTCCCTTTCTAAAACAGAATCATAAGGAATAGCCGGAAGGAGAATGGTAATGGTGGTTCCCTCATCAGGTTCTGAATCAATGGTCAGACCATATTTGTCTCCAAAATAAAGCTTGATTCTTTCATTCACATTCTTTACTCCAATTCCGGAACCCTTTGTAGAGGTAACGTGCACTTCATCGGAAAAAAGACTTTTAACCTGATCCTCCGTCATACCAAGACCATTATCGGAAACCATTATAACAAGATCTTCTCCTTTTCGCATCGCACATAATGTTATCTCCCCCTCTCCATCCATAAAATCCATACCATGATAGATGGCATTCTCCACCAGCGGCTGAAGAATCAACTTCAAACTGGTTAACTCCATGCATTCTTCCTCTGCTTGAATATTATAAGAAAATTTATTTTTAAAACGCATATGCTGGATCATTAAATAGCTTCTCACATGTTCCAGTTCATCCCGAACTGTAATGATGCTTTTCCCTTTACTTAAGCTGATGCGGAAAAACCGGGCAAGTGCGGTAACTGCCTTAACTGCTTCGTTCTTCTGTTCGTTTTCAATCATCCAGACAATAATGTCCAGGGTGTTATATAAAAAATGGGGATTAATCTGTGATTGCAGGGTGTCAAATTCCTGTTTACGTTTGGCTTCATGTTCCGTCACGATATCATTCATTAGGACACGGATCTGAATTGCCATATTATTAATGGAATTACCCAAATGCTGAATTTCATAAGAGCCGCCGATGGAAACCGCTGTTTCCAAATCCCCTTCTTCCAGGATTCCTACGGATTTTTCCAACTCCTTGATTGGATTTGTAATACGAGATGAGATATAGGAGTTGATCAGTACAAGTATAAACAATATAAGCGTAATCATAAATACAATAAAAAGTCTGGTTTTGATGGTATTTAGAGAAACCACACTTTTGGGAGTAACTCCTACGATCTTCCAGCCTGTATAGCCAACTGATTTCACAGTTATAATCCTGTTTTCCCCTTCAAATGCTTCACGGTGAATCCCATCCTTATAGCCGGAGGCGATTTTATTGTTCTCCTTCATACGTCCCGAATCAATGAGCTGAATCCTAGGGTGATAAAGAATTTCTCCATCGCTGGCAATTAAGTAGACATAACCGCCCTTTCCTGTGGTGACTCCGTCAAATAAATGCTCCAGACTGGAATAGCTTAAATCGACCAGCAGGACTCCCTGGGTGGTAGATGTGCCTTCCGTAAGTTCCACTGCCCTGGATAAAGAAATCACCCATCGGTACTGGTTTTCATTGTTTTCAAAGATATACTGGACGTGGGGATCGGAAAAATGCTGGTTTTCCGTTTTCTCCAAAGCATTGGCAAACCATTTCTCACCGGTTACATCAAGGCTGTTTTTCAACCTTGCCGCAGGAACTGATTCCACCATTGCTCCGCCCTGGGTAAAAAGAGCAATGTTATCCACATTGTCCTTATTATTGTCGTAAAGAAGGGTGATCTCATTATTAATGGACTGGGAAGAAAGGTCTGCATTTTTCACAGCCCCATAATAAAGAGAATCGGAAAGCTTCATAACGGTCCGGAGATAAGATTCCACAGACCTTGCCACCTGATTGATCAGGCTCTGATTTTCCTCCTGTACCACCTCCGCAACCTGAGAGGAAAGACGTTGGTACAGGGAAAGGGAAATGAGCAGGCTTGCGGCAAGTGCCGTTATGGTGAAATAAACGAAAATTGTATACCGAATACTGTTATTCTTTTTTTCCATTACCTCACTCCGCGATATTTAGTAGGGGAAACGCCAAATTTCTTTTTAAAGACATAACTGAAGTAGTTTTGTTCCGGATACCCCACCTTCGCCGCAATGACATAGGTCTTATCCTCTGTTTTATTTAACAGCTCTACTGCTTTGTTTAATCGTAAATCGGTTAAATAGGCGATGTAGGCCTGTCCAGTCTCCCTTTTGAACAATGTGGAGAAGTAAGCCGGGCTCATATGCAGATGGCGGCAGATCATTTCAACGGATAAATCCGGATTCTGATAATGATCCATGATATACTGCCTGGCTTCCTGAATCACCTGCCTTGTGGTAATATCTCGTTCCTGATTGATTGCCTGGTTGATTTTCTCTGCTGCTTTATAAAGCCAGGATGAAAATTCTCCTTTTTGTATCTTATCAAAGAAAGTCATAGGCTCTAAATCCCATCCCATGATTTCCTCCAAGTCAAGATCATACTGCTGTGCCATCTGTATTACACTGTTTAACACTCCAAACATATATACCTGCTGCTGCCTGAAGTGTACTTTCGCAGACTCCATCTTATGAATAATCTGCGTCACGGCCGCCTCAATCTTTTCATAGGGGCCAAACTTTATGGCTGATATAAGGTCCGCTTCTGAAACACTGTCAAATTCCAATTTCCCGTTTGCTACCGGCTCCATGTCATTGATATATATGGTGCTTCCCTTTCCTGCTATTGCCTTATAGCCCAGAGCGTCAATCGCCGACTGATATGCAAACGGGATATTCGATAATTCTTCGCAGCTGTGGCCGATACCTATGGTGACGGGGACTTCCAGAATTCGTTTGGTTTCCTTGCAGATATCTCCAAGTACGTCGATCAGACCAGTAATGGAATCCTCATCCAACGCTACCACCACAACCATCTCCGCTTCTAAAACAGACTGAAACAGTGCAAATCTACAATACCCTTCCAGTTTTTCCCTGATGATCTGCATAACAGAAACAGGTATCAGTTCTTCTTCACTATGAAGGGTCAGAGCATCACTTAACTCTCCCCGCTCCACTGCGACAGCCGCTATAATCCATTCCCATGCACCTGCAATGGGAATATCATATTCTCTCAGCTTTTGCTCCGCAATTTCATTGGAAAGATTTTTGTGTACCAGATCATTAAAAAACTGTTCCCGAAATACCGGCAGGCTCTTTCTGTAATTTTCCCTGAGTCTGCTTATATTCCGTTTTTCTTCAATTTCCCGGTCAAGATTATTTTTGATCCTTTTCAAAATAGAGGTAAGTTCCTCTACATTTACAGGCTTTAAAATGTATTCAGTCACGTTTAATTTAATTGCCTTCTGGGCATATTCAAAATCATCGTATCCGGAAAAAATAACAACTTTCATGGAAGGATAGCGCTGCCGTATTTTTTCCGCCAGTGCAAGTCCATCCATATAGGGCATCCGGATATCTGTCAAAACCACATCCGGTTCCAATACTTCAATCTTTTCAATGGCATCTTCCCCGTTTTCCGCATCACCCACCACTTTAAAACCAGCTGACTGCCATTCAATTTTCTTAATGATGCTTTTGCGGACTTCTTCTTCGTCATCTACTAAAATAATACTGTAAAGATCCATGCTGTTTTACCCCTTTAAGAAACAATAATGTTATGAAATCTGATAAAGCATTGCATTCACAATTGCGGCGGCCACATTACTTCCGCCTTTTCTCCCTCTGGCCACAATATAGGGCACATCGGGAAGAGATAAAATCATCTCTTTGGACTGAATTACGTTGACAAACCCCACTGGTACGCCGATGATTAATCTGGGTTTTATGATTCCTTCCTGTATCAGCTCGTGAAGGTGAACAAGGGCTGTAGGCGCATTCCCAATAGCAAAAATACATTCTTTTGACAACCTGGACGCCTTATCCATACTGGCATGCGCTCTCGTCGTCTGTCTGATTTTTGCATCCTCCGCCACATCTTCATCTGCCATAAAACAGTGGACGCTGCTGCCCGCCCGTTCCAACGCTTTTTTATTAATTCCCGCTTTTCCCATATTGGTATCGGTAATTACTGGAATTCCTTCCTTTAATGCCTCTATTCCAAGTTTAACCGCATGGGGAGAAAATATTAAATGATCGGCATAATCAAAATCTGCCGTTGTATGAATCACCCGTTTGATTACCAGTTCCTGCTCCGGATCCAGTTTCTTATCTCCCAGTTCCTGTGTTATAATTTCAAAACTTCTTTTCTCAATTTCCTCGGGACGCACCCGTTCCAGTTCTTTAAATTCCATTCTTTCCTCCGTTGTCACCAGTTAATCCCATGAGGCTGTAAATCCGGTTCATATCCAGACTCTCCCGTAGAAGATCTGCCAGTCTGTCATACTGTTTCTCTTTATATTCCTGATAGCTAAAAGCTGTGCCCGGCTGACTGGGGAGCCCTTTTTTCTTTCTCAACGCCGCTACTATGGTATCCCCGATTTGCTCACTATCAAAGAAGCCGTGAATGTAGGTTCCGTATACATTCTTTTTCTGACACCCATCCATCTTTGCCAAATGGGAACCGGACTGACTTTCCATCACATAGGATAAAGGCGGCAGCGCACGCTCTGTCTGCCCCATGTGAATCTCGTAACCCTCTATATTCATTCCTGATAAATCTTCAAAAATCCCTTCCACTGCCGTACATGCACCGGTCACTCTTGTTCTGGTTTTTTCTGCTCCAAATACAGTCCGTATGGGCAGTAGTTCCATTCCCCGCACAGAGGCAAGACCGGAAGAGGACTCCACTGCCAGCGGATCCTTTAGCTGTTCCCCAAGCATCTGGAAACCGCCGCAGATTCCAAATACGGGGCTCCCTGATGATGCCAGTTTTAATATTCCGGCCTCCAGACCATTCTGACGCATCCAGAGAAGATCTTCTATGGTATTCTTACTGCCCGGCAAAATTACAAGATCCGGGTTTCCCAGGCTCGCGACAGAATCCACATAGCGAAGAGCCACCGAAGGAATTGTGGAGAAAACAGAAAAGTCTGTAAAATTAGAGATTCTTGGAAAACGGATCACCGCTATTTCCACATCGGCCCGCTCTGACTTTGCCGTTCCAAAAAGATGGTTTCCAAGGCTGTCTTCGTCTTCAATATCCACATTCATATAAGGAACCACCCCTGCAACCGGTATCTGAAGCCGTTCTTTTATCATGTCAAGTCCGGGTTCTAAAATGGTTTTATCACCACGGAATTTATTTACAATCAGACCGCCAATTCTGGCCCTCTCATCCGGCTCCAAAAGCATGACGGTGCCATAAAGCTGTGCAAACACTCCGCCGCGGTCAATATCTCCCACCAGCAGCACCGGCGCATCTGCCATCTTTGCCATACCCATATTGACAATGTCTTCCTGCTTTAAATTGATCTCTGCAGGACTTCCTGCACCTTCAATTACAATAATGTCGTATTCCTCTGACAGCTTGTTAAATGCTTTTTTTATCTCCGGTATTAAGTTCTTTTTATATGCAAAATACTCTTTTGCAGGCATATTGCCTATAGATACACCATTTACAATTACCTGGGAACCGGTATCGTTAGTAGGTTTCAGCAAAATGGGATTCATCGCTGCCACAGGTTTTACACCTGCTGCTTCAGCCTGTACCACCTGTGCCCGCCCCATCTCCAGCCCTTCCTCTGTAATAAAGGAATTAAGTGCCATGTTCTGAGATTTAAATGGTGCAACCCGGTATCCATCCTGCTTTAAAATCCGGCACAGTCCCGCCGTAATCAGGCTTTTCCCTGCATTGGACATGGTTCCCTGAATCATAATTGTCTTAGCCATGTTCTCATTCTCCTATCGTCAGTATGGATTTTAATACTGCAAGAAATGCATCATTTTCCCTTCTCTGTTTTACACAGATCCGGTAATAGGTATGATTTAACCCTCTGTAATTGGAACAGGACCGGATTAGTACCTGCCGGTCAAGCAATTCTTTATATAAAAGCGTTTCCACATCCTGGGCTTTCTTTCTTGTATCTTCAAAAAATAAATAGTTTGCCATAGAATCAAAAACCAAAAAACCTAAATCACTTAAGTTTTCCTTTAAATATTCCCGTTCTCTTAAAATCAGCTGTCTAGTTTCTTTTACATATTCCGTTTCACTAAGGGCTGCCTCACCGGCTGCCTGGGCAAGCGAAGAAACACTCCAGGGCTGGCGGATCCGGTTCATCAAATCTATCGTCTCCTCACCGGTGGTTATGCCATACCCAAGGCGGATCCCTGCCATGGCATATATTTTTGTAAAAGCCTTTAAAACAAACACTCGGTCATAG
>JAQSYE010000129.1 GCA_029256305.1 Lacrimispora sp.
TGCCATAATTCATAATACCGGCCATCTTTTAAATCTTCAATTGCAAGATAGTATTTACCATCTGCTAAAGACTTATAGACATTTGCACCTTCAAAGGTGTCTGATATGGCTACGGATGACGATCCCCAGCCTGACGGGAAATTAGAAAGCGAAGTTCTTCTTACATATAATTTTCCGGAACCATCACTTGGGGTATTATACATATAAGCATAGGAATCATCGCAAATTACAAAATAATCCCACCCCAAATTTCCGGAAATACCAAAGGATTTAGGTCCTGACCAGGATCTGGGGTCAGCGACATTGGTTGTTGTCGCATATGCTGCTCCATGTGTCCCATCCTGATAAACCAGATACCATAGTTTTTTTGGTTCAAAGTAAAATACTTGAGGAGCACAAAAATAACTTTCCCCAATTGAACTCATATAGGTGCGTGCAGCATTTTTAAGACCTAAAGCATTTGCCAGCCGCCGCCTTGATTGGCGCCGGTATAAAATACATGATACTTTCCTCCATAATAAACGATGGTAGGATCTTTTGCGCCATAATAATCATAAGGTCTCGCTTGTACATGAAAAATAACTCTCTCGCCCACATACCATGTGGGATTTGAAACTGCTGTTGCACTTAATAACTTCTTCATAATATACTCTCTCCCTTTATATCTTTTTACTGCCCTTTTACCATTGGTAAATTTCGTGAATTCGTATTTTCCGCCTCCCTTTATATCATATGCGAAGGATACAGGAATTGCTCCCCTTGATTCTGAATAATTGTTTAAACAGTGATATGACATTCGAATATGTGGTATACTCTACTGTAAACGCATTTTGAAACACCTTTTCGTTAAATATTGACTACTTACAAGACAGGAGAAGAAAAATGAAATTAAAACAAAAAGGGTTATTCCCCTTTTTCATATTGATTGCAATTTTGTTTTTAATAAATGCAGTACGGGTATTTGCAGCAGAGGCTGGAATCCCATCTATCAAGGTAGATGTTCTGTTAAAAAAAGACGGATCTGCCGTTATAACGGAAACCTGGAATGTCCGCGGTGTATCTGATGGAACTGAATATTACAAAGCGTTGTATCATATGAAAGATATGAGCGTTCATTCTCTTCTTGTATCAGATGAATCAGGAAAGCAATATAAAACTCTGGAAAATTGGGATACAAAGCGCTCCAGAGAAGAAAAAGCCGGCACCTGCGGTATATTAAAGACCTCACAGGGATACGAACTTTGCTGGGGCATTGGAAATTATGGCGACCATCAATATACCATACAATATACGCTGGAAGGACTGGTAAAAGATTACGGCGACTATGCAGGATTTTACCATCAGTTTGTATCAGAACTTTCAAGCGCTCCTGAATCAGTTACCATGAAAATCCGGATGCCTGATACACAGTTAACGAAAGACAACGCCAGAATCTGGGCATATGGTTTTACCGGTGAAGTGGAAATAGACCCGGATGGCAGTCTGCTTGCGTATTCTACAGAAGCGTTGGGAAAAGATAATTATGGGAATTTACTCTGCCGCTTTGACAGAAGTTTATTTCCCACCGCTAAGGCGAGCGGTATGCCGTTTGAAAAATTACAAAAATCAGCTGATAACAATAACTCAGATGCCGCTAAATCTATCATCTTTGTTGCTTTAGCATTGGCTGCTGTTGCGGCCATTGTACCAATTGTCTTTTCTTATTCCAGATATAAGCTGGCGGATGGAACCGTTATGCGGCTTCCCGGAACAAAGCAAATAGATATAAACTGGTCCATTCCCTTTGGAGGGAGCATTCCTGCTGTATATTCCGCTATGCACTTGCTGCGTAAGGGCATTCCCTTAGATAAACTGCTGGGAGCATATCTCATCCGCTGGCAGGAAGCAGGGTATATCCGCATGGAGAAGGGGGGGAATGAGAGTGGGGAAACGCTAAAAAAAGAAGATGCAGTGGTATTCGCTCAGAATAAGCCTCATGGAACCGGAGCCGAGAATTCTTTATATATGATCTTAGCCAGTGAAGTCGATGAAAATGGCATACTTTGGATTTCTGATATTGGAAAACGGTCGGAAGAATTCTATAAAAAACTCACTTCCTGGGAAATAAGTTTGAAACTGGAAGGCGACAATGAATTAATGAACTTAAATGCAGCCGCGATGGACTTAAAAAGTTCTCTTCGTTTCACTGCTTCTGGTTTTGATCAGGCAGTCAGAACACTGGGATTTCAAAAATATTTAAAAGATATGAGTGGGCAAAAGCAATACCAGACCTCCCAGGGAACATTATGGGGTGATTATCTCGTCTTCGCCACCTTATTTAATATGGGGGAACAGGTACTTGAAAGTATGAAAGCTCTTGATCCCAAACATTTTGATTCCTTTGCAGGCATGTACGGCTGCAATTCCTACACTATGTTATATTTAATGACCATGACAAACCATATTTCCAGTGCTGCGTCTCCCAGTGCGAACATCGCTGGAACCGGAGGTGGCGTCAGTTCTTTTGGCGGCGGCGGGTTCTCCGGAGGAGGCGGTGGTGGCAGCCGGTAGTAAGAGGCATAATAAAAGATACCGCCCGGACCTGCTATGGATCCCTGGCGGTATCTCTCATTCATAACGCTTATATGTCAGCGATATAGAAGGCACATCAGTAATTAAGACTGCTTTTCCTGTGCGTCTTCCCCTTGTTCTGATTTGACCATGGACTCATCTTCCTGTGTGACAGCAGACGGCTCATTCATATGCTGCAGAGATACGCCAAGTTTATCCAAAGTAATAAATTTTAACAGCGTATCCATTACAGTGCCGGTTCCGCCAGCACCGCTTCCGTTATCTCCACTCCCCATCTGCACAACAGTTTTGGGGACGATATCAACAGTCGTATTTTTGATAGCATCGGCCAGCTTATCAGTAACCTCCTGAATGACACGGAATTCAGCACCACCATAAGCTTTGACCTGGGCCTCAATTGCCTGAGCCTTCGCTAAGCCAACGTTTGATTCCTTGGAAGCCTCTGCTTCGCCTTCCAGCTTGATTTTGGATGCATTGGCTCTAGCAAGAGCAATAATCTGGTTGGATTCCTGTTCTGCACGGCTTGCAAGGGCCGCACCATTATTACCCTCGATTTCAATCTGAATTTTGGATTTGGTAAGGAAACTCTGCTGTTCCGCAATCGCCTGGGCTTCACGCAGGGATTTCTCGCTTTCCGCTGCAGACTGCTGCTTTTGATAAGTGACCTTTTTTTCTTCGGCAATCTGACGTTCCCGAAGCTGCATCAGGATGTTCTCAATCTGGGTATCGGTTACCGCCGTTTTGGGCGTACCAATTAAAACTTCCTCCAGTTGAAGATTATATTTTTCAAACTTCTCTTTCATTTCATAAACAGCCCGTTCGCGAATGGCACTGCGCTCCTGTATCAGCTCGATGAGCGTTTTTGTCTGCGCCACATCTTTGAAGTATGCACTGACCAGCGGATCAAGAGACTGGTTTACCAGCATTCCGATATCACCAAAGCGCTGAATTACCCATGGTGCCTGCTTATAGTCGATATGCATAACTACCGAAAGCGGAAGGGAAGGCTCGAACGCATCCTTGGTGATAATATCCACTTCTGTAAGGTTTTCATCATACTTATGATCGCCGGTTTCGGTTTTGTTCCACTTTAAGATGATATTGGTTGTCGGAACAAGTACAACTTTGCCCGCATCGGTATTAAAAGCATATTTACCGGGCATAAGAGGTTTTTCCAGTACGCCTTTGGAGCCAACGCTGACGAGTTCTCCATGCTTATAGTTCTCTCCCGAGGTATCCACACCCTCACTGCCAAAGAAAGAAACCACAACGCCTACAAAGCCAATGGGTACGACTGTTTTTGGACGATATTCAACAGTGGCAAAAAGGCGATTGATGTAATATGTACCATCCGTTAAAATCTGGATCTGTTTTCCCCGCCTTCCGCCAAGTTCCAGAAATTTTTCAGGGTCCTGAAAACTGGCATGTTCTTCGCCCACATTCGGAGCGATAATCTCTCCTTGCTGAATAGACGTTCCGTCATGCACTGTGACAATACCCATCATGTCACTGGACTCACTGCCTCCCTGTCCCATGATTACCACAGGCGAGAACCCCTCCCTTTCAGCAAGGGTTTTCTGCATGCTGACCAACTCGTTACGCTCCTGCTTAAAATTACTGGAGATGGATCTGATGGCGTTGGGTGTGATTACAATGAACTGCGCTAAATTGATGGCATAGGTACCCTCTCTTAAGATTCCTCTCTGAGGTCCACGCTGTCCGCCATTTTTTAAAAATCCGGAAACATCCTGAAAATTGTTTGCTTCTGGCACAATCCGTCCCAGAGTCTGCACTGGGGAAAGCGGGGCGCCGTCACGCGCAAATAAATAGGCGATTTGTCCCTGTGGAATCGTAATAAGAGGGTATTTATGAATCTTGTACATCAGCACGGATTTGAAATGGATGCCTCCGCGCAGCAGTCCAGGCGCATATCCCGCCTCGCCGTTCAGGGCGATAATGGAATCTTTTAGTGAACCCTTAAGACTCCACCATTTTTCTACTACAGCTACTTCGTTTGAGTTGATGACTCTTAATCCGAGTATCTGGAAGATAAACAAGTAAATCAACACAATTATTCCTACAAAAATTCCCGCTATCATTAGCCATTCGTCCATAGATAATTCCTCCTATTTAATAATATAGATACTACGTTCTCCATGATAAATGCCTCTTTTCCTCTGATTTTTTAGAGATCAGACATGTTATGTAACCTTACTTCATAAAAATAAAAAAATTCCTCCTTCGCTGTATCATTGCAGGTTTCTCATTATTACCAAATCTCTGCATATTTCCAATACAGAATTATGGTAATCGTAACAAAACGAAATAGCTAAAGCAAGGGGAACTATGCTTAGTCTAACACATTAATCTGCAATCTTAAAGAACTATTATATTTAATTATAGCTTGAGAATTGAAGAATCATGAGATTAACTCTTTTTTATAATCTTCTATTTTTAATTACTTTGACAAGTATTAACATTAGTACTAAAGCAAATAAAGTTAAAATAACTGCAATGATTATTTTTACAGGCGATATTTGCTCTTTTACTTCATATCCATTTTTCACTATTTCAAATGAACTACTATGTAAATCAGCTTCACCACCATGCTCTTTACAAGCTCTATTAAATATACCAGTTATTTTTACGGTATCACCTTTGCTTTTATAATGTCCATAAGATAATATTCCTTCAGCAATGTCACTATCCAACCAAATTCCAATTGCATTTGTACCGTCATTTATATTGATCCAAGAATAATTACCTCTCTTCATGCTTTCACCAATGACTTCTCCCTGAATCGTAACATCCTCCCCGTCATACTCCTTAGCCTTCTCAATTAAATCGTTTATGTCTGTAAGAGACTGCGCATTTACTTTGAAAGTTAGTGCAAAAGTGAAAAGTAATACCCACATTAATGTTTTAATATATTTTTGCATGCTTTTTTTACGCCTCCTAAGAAATAACCAATTAATGCAAAAACAGATAAAAATTCAAGTCTGCCTAAATACATTGCAATAATATAAAACAATTTCATTACTGTAGGCATAGAAGAAGTGGTTATTCCTATGGATAATCCTACATTACCAGTGACAGAAGCTGATTCAAATGCAGAAGCTGAGATTGGATATCCATAGAAAGTGCCAAGTATAGTGCCAGTGGCAAAGGTAACTATATAACAGATGATAATAATTGCAGATGATTTTATTACAGTATCATCTAAAACCCGGTCTTTGATATGATGATATTTATATACATTCATACTTCTTTCTGTTAAAAGCAGTTTTTTTACATCCATGATTAATCCTTTAAATACTATTCCAACTCTTAATCCTTTGAAACCTCCTGCTGTTGAACATGCAGAACCACCGATCAGCATAACCACCACCATAATTAAGATGCCAAAATCTCCCCATTCCAAAGCAAACTGCCTTGCATAGATGCTTCCGAATCCTGTCGTTGTATGTGCTGAAATTACGTTAAAGATAACTCTTCTAAATCCTGCTACGGCATCCGGATATACGTTCAATTTCGCCAATCCGGCAAGTACAAGAATACATGCTACAAAGGATGTAACCAGGAAGCTCTGTATTTCTATATTCTTCACTATCTCTTTTCTTTTTCCCTGCCATATTGCATAATGGATTCCAAAATTCAGGGAGCCAAGGATAAAGATAACCATGGCAACTGTTTCAAACATGATACTGTGATAATACATGATATTCTGTGAATTGGGTGCAAATCCTCCCGTACTCCAAGAGGAGGCAAAGATAAAGAGTGCGTGTAAAAACGCAGATACAGGCTTTAATCCAATGGACATTCCCACAATCCATAATACAGATGTTCCAATGATAAGGTAAATCATACTAATTTTCCAGATTTGTCTGGCAGTACCCTTTACATTGGGAACTAACTCGATATCTTTCCCTTCTCCAACATACATTTTGAATGCACCGCCCATTTCCTTGCCTAAAAAGGTAAGCGTTAAAACAACCATTCCCTGACCACCAATAAAGGTTAAGATATGTCTCCACATATTTAAGCCAATGGAAACATGATCCAAATCCTGCGTAAGGGATAACCCAGTTGTAGTAAATCCACTCATTACATCAAAGCATGCATCCACAAAAGATAATGTATGACCACTTAGCATATACGGAATTGCGCATAATACTGTTAAAACAATCCATGATAGTGAAGCGATTACAAATCCATGCTTCCACTGCATATCATGCTTACTTTCCTTTGACCTCATTCCATACATGATCAATAATATTCCTAAAATAAAGGCTATTGCATCACTGATTATAAAATCCAGCATTGGATTCCATTCAAGAAAAAGAAGTGATGTTATGATAGGTATCGTCATTAAAGAAGCTACAATTAATACAATATATCCTGTATAATAGCTGATAATTTCAATACCATTTTGTCTATGTTTTGAACTAATCATTTAATCACCTCATTATAATTACTGTTGCTGCAAATAATATTGCGACGTAAAATATTGTCAACAGTGATTCATAAATTATTCCTTTTAATTCTTTTTTCCTAACATCCATTTTTTATTGCCTCCATCATATAATTCACAAACTAAACTTGCTAAAACGGATTTATTTGTGATAACGATTACTTTATCATCCACCAAAATCTGAGTATCTCCTCTTGGATAAATAATCGTCTCCCCACGTATAATTGAAACCAAAACACATTCTTTTGGTAAAACTAAATCCTTTACAAAATGATTGCTCCAGATGTTATTTTTTCTAATTGATAATTCTGTAATTATCATTAACCCACGTTCTAACGTACTGATGACCCTGTAATCATCCTGATCAAACGCATATTCAATTAAGTTAGCAATTACCGCTGTACTGCAAACCGCATTATCAATTCCTAACTTTTTAAACATAACGATATTTTGTGGATTATTGATACGGGAAATTGTTCTCTTCGAATGAAAGCTCACTTTCGTAATCTGACAAATCACTAAATTTTCTTCATCCGATCCTGTTACAGCAGCTATAATATCTGCCTCCTCAATACCTGCATCTTTTAAAACATCTAAATTAGTACCATCTCCCCATATAACATCACTAGTAAAATCTTCAGCTATTCTTTTGCAGGTTTCTTTATCTCTTTCAATTAGCGTAACTTCATAATCTCTCCCTTTTAACGTTTTTAAAAGATTATATCCTACTTTTCCGCCGCCTACTATTATTGTTTTCATAAAAACATCTCCTTGCAAAAATAATTAATTAATCTTCCTTTATCACTTATATGTACCGTACAAATCACTCTATCTCCTTTATATATCTTTTCATTTCTTTTTATAAGTTTTACAGTCCCATCCTTCACAATACCAGATATGATACAGTGAAATTTAGCTTCAATATCTCCTGCAGCCATTGATTTTTCTTTACTAACAAGAAATTCAATTATTTCATGATTATTGTCCAATGTTGATATCACATCTAAACTATTGATTGGCAGCTTACTCTTTACTATTTCAATTTCATACTGTATCGGGTTAATCGTATTGATTCCAAGGGTATGATAAAAAGAATCTTTATCCGGATCATTTACCCTCGCAATAATTTTAGGCACGTTATATATTTTGCCCGCAATCAGTGATACTGTTATGTTGACGTTATCATTTGCTGTAACTGCTATCAGGGCGTCAGCCTGTTCTATTCCTGCGTCGATAAGATTATCACTGTCATATTCCACTCCTTTTATTCGACGGCCATTAAAACCACTACCTAAAGCATTTAATTTATCTGCATTGTTATCAATAATGCTGACATCATTTCCATCATCTGATAATCTCTTAGCCAAATTACTGCCAAATCTACCGCAGCCAATGATGATTATAAACATAATTCTCCCTCCAGCATAATTATTTATTTTTTTCACACTATTGTCCTCCTGTAAATCTTTCCTTGTATTAATTATTGTAATATAAATGATGTGAAGTTGGTGTGATAATAGATAGATGGGTGTGAGATTTCTGTGAGAGTGCCTGTTCCGATTGCTCTGCACTTTTCATTTCTGCCTCATATGATTTCTGTTCGTCAGACCAGAGATTTGCCTCCACCTTTCTTCAGATTCGCAGTCACCCACGACACCCTTGGTCTTGGCTGTATCCTTCCCACTACTAGGGCGGATTAGGGACTTTCACCCATTAGAAATGTGAGCCGCCAGGCGCACATAAATTAAAGACTCCACTTTATCATAGCGGAGTCTTTAAAAATTTCTAATACGCTTCAAATATTTATTACACTGAGAGTCACCGTCCCCGCCGCCCCATCCACCGTTATCATTTGTCCGCTCTGGATGATTCGTGTGGCGGTGTGTGTCGCCATGACGGCGGGGATTTTATATTCCCGGGCGACAATGCTGGAATGGCTAAGAGGGCCGCCAATGTCCGTTACAATGGCGCTTACAGAAGAAAATAATGGTGTCCATGCGGGAGTTGTGGTAACGGCAACCAACACACTTCCAGGCTGAAAGCTTTTAAAGTCTGCAGGGCTGCTCAGTACACAGGCGGGAGCCGTCACAACGCCGGCACTGGTGCCAATGCCCGTCAACACAATTTTTCCATCTTTTCGCTTCTGTGGTGCGTGTGATAGGTTTTTTTCGTTTTTCTGCGGCAATTTAGAGGGCGGCACATAACCCCGGTATTTTTTGAGTTCCGCTTTTCGGGCGGGTATTGCCCCATTCAAATCAGATAGCGGAATATGTTTATCCAACTGGACTATGAGTGCTTCCAATTCCGACTTTGTGAGCCAGTAAATATCATCCGGATATGAAATAGCTCCGCCGCGGATGAAGCGTTCTGAAATTTCGTGAAACATACGGCGGATCAGCGGATGCCCCATTCCCATCAAATAAATAGCGTTTTCACGCATGGGGGCGGTTTCCTGCGCCCAATGGAGCAGCTTCAGAAACAGTTTTTTACGAGAGCCATCTAACTGTTTTAAAAGCTTTTCTTCTGCCTGTTTCCTGCGCTTTTCAAATGTGGTCTGGCGCAAAAAAGGACTTTCCCCTTTTCCTTCCACAAATGTTTTTATGGATTCAAGGGTAGGCGTAAGCGTTTCCTGGGGTGTGGAATACGCAAAATCAAATTCATAAGCGGTACGGCCAAACTCCTTGAAATACTGATTGATTCGGTTTTTCCATTCTATCCATGCTTCCTGGGAAACTCCAGCAGGAGGAACTGAGGACATGAAATCTTCCGCTACCTTTACAGCTGAATTGTTTTGCAGATAAAGGTCCAGGGTGCTATTATTCTTTGCCCATTCGGATAGGCTCCACAGGTTCTTTTCCGATTGCAGAGCAATGGTTTCAAACCCAAGAAGGAAAACGGAAGTATTTTCCATACCTGCGCGGCGGACCGCTCCCTGAAATACTTTCGTGAATAATGTTTCGCTGATAGAGGCAGCGGGAAGCGTGAGCTGAATCCTTGTGAAATAAATACACGCGGCGTAAAATACGGACTGAATACCCTCTATCAATTGATGGGCGTTCATCGTATGCAGTGGTTTTTCTTCCCATATCTTAATCACAGCCTCAAATTCTTTTCGCGCGGCTTCCCAGCGTGCCACGCTGTTGGTGAGCGCCCGGCGCAGGGAATGAGGCGAAAGAGATTTGACGGCAATCAAAAGTGGCTTTGATTTTGCAGAAAGATAGACATATCCATTAATTATCGTGTATGCCCCGTTTTTCGGCAACAGCTTTTCCGCGCTTTTATCAAACATATCTACCCATAAAAGAGCCGACGCACGGTTGACAATTTCAAGGCCAAGCGTGGCAAATAAGGGCGTAACAGGATTTGGCAGATGTTCCGCTAAACTGCCCTTTGTGTATATCACATCCTTTTCCGGCAACGCCCATCCCAGAGGTAAGATGGTAATGGGGCGGGCCTGAACAATATACAATTTATCTTTTTCCAGTGCCCACTCTACATCCATAGGCATTTGATAATACTTCTCAATTTTCTTTCCAAGCTGTGTCAGCCGTATGACCTGGTCCCGGGTAAGAACATGTTTCTTCCTTAACCGTTCAGGACTCGTAATCTCTTCCGTGCCGTCTGAGGTGCGGACCGTCATGATTTCTTTGTTTGCCACTTCATACGATACAATTCGTTCAGCGTTCTTATCCACAACAATTGTATCGGGGGTGACTAAGCTGGAAACCACTGCTTCACCAAGCCCCCAAGCGGCATTAATAATCAATTCGCTGTGTCTGCCATTGATTGGATTTCGCGTAAACATCACGCCCGACGCATCGGAAAACGCAAGCTTTTGTACAACTACGGCAAGCTCCACAAGCTCCTGCTTTATATCATTCTTCACGCGGTAAGCAATCGCGCGGGCTGTCCACAGAGAAGCCCAGCACCGCTTAACAGCGTCAAGGACTTTGCTCTCGCCTTGTATGTTAAGATAAGTATCCTGCTGGCCTGCAAAAGAAGCATCGGGTAAATCTTCGGCGGTCGCGGAGGAACGGACAGCCACCGCGATGCTCCCTAATCCGGCATAAGCAGTTTTAATTGAAGCCGACACCGCCTGCGGCATTTCTCCATTATGGAAAAGCATCCCAATATGTGCGGATACTTCTTCAAGCTGGCTGGTATTGTTGAAATCAATGCCGGCAAGCAGCTTATTAATGTGTGGCTGAATAAGATTCATCTCAACAAAAAACCGGTATGAAGCTGTCGTAACATGAAAGCCGTCCGGCACAGGAATGCCCGCTGTCAGGAGTTTTGATAAAGACATACCTTTTCCGCCGACTATTTCAAGGGTTGCCTGCTTATGCGCCAGGGGCAGGATATAATCATTCATAATCAATCACCTCCATTCATAATTCCGTGTAGAAATATATTCATTGTTTCATCCAGCATTTTTTCCTGACTTGCTGACGGTCGGGATGTATAGACGATTGATATAACAGAGTTAATTAACAAACGTGTCATAAGGCCGGCATCCGTTTTGCGAAAGATGCCCGCGGTCACTCCATTTTCAATCACGGATATTATAATATCCTGATATGCATAACGCACAGCTTTCAACCGCTTTCGATATTCTTC
>JAQSYE010000130.1 GCA_029256305.1 Lacrimispora sp.
TTTCCAACCATCTAAAAGTATGCTATAATCTTTTAAGACAATACAAAAGTACAGGAGAGTTTAAGCTATGAATCCAAGACGTGTATTATTAAAACTCAGTGGTGAAGCTCTTGCCGGTTCTGGTAAGACAGGCTATGAGGAGGCCACTGTTAAAGAGGTTGCACGGCAGGTTAAGATATCCGTTGATGCTGGCGTTCAGTTGGGAATTGTCATAGGCGGAGGAAACTTCTGGAGAGGCAGAACCAGTAACGCAATTGATCGCACAAAAGCGGACCAGATTGGCATGCTTGCTACTATTATGAACTGCATTTATGTTTCGGAAATTTTTAGGAACACGGGAATGGAAACTCAGATTTTGACCCCATTTGAATGTGGTTCCATGACAGAGCTGTTTTCCAAAGACAGGGCAAATCAGTATTTTAAAGAGGGCAAAGTGGTGTTTTTTGCTGGTGGTACCGGTCATCCATACTTTTCAACTGATACGGGAATTGCACTTCGTGCCATTGAAATGGATGCTGACTGTATTCTGCTTGCAAAGGCCATTGACGGAGTATATGACAGTGATCCCAAGGTGAACCCGAATGCAGTGAAATTTGATGAGATTTCCATTGATGAAGTGATAGAAAAGCAGCTTGGGGTGATTGATCTGACCGCATCCATTATGTGTATGGAAAACAAGATGCCCCTTGTAATATTTAGTTTGAATGAAAAAGATGGCATTGCCAATGCAATGCAGGGAAAAATAAACGGCACGATAGTGACCGCATAAAACAGGAGGACGATATGCAGGAGAGTTTACAGGTATATGAAGATAAAATGAATAAAACATTAAAAGCGCTGGAGAATGATTTTATGACGATCCGCGCAGGACGTGCCAATCCCCATGTACTGGATAAGATCAAGGTGGATTATTATGGAACTCCAACACCAATTCAGCAGGTAGGTAATATTACAATTCCGGAAGCACGTATGATCGTGATTCAGCCATGGGAGAAGAGCCTGTTAAAAGCCATTGAAAAGGCAATTCTTACCTCTGAACTGGGAATTAATCCTACCAATGACGGTAACATAATTCGTCTGGTATTTCCTGAACTGACAGAAGAACGCAGAAAAGATCTTGTAAAAGATGTAAAGAAAAAGGGAGAGGCTGCGAAGATCGCAATCCGCAACATTCGCCGTGATGCCAATGACTCCTTTAAAAAACAGCTGAAAGCAGAAGAGATTTCTGAGGATGAGCTGGCTGATGCAGAAGACAAGATTCAGAAATTAACAGATAAAATGGTTGCGCAGATTGAAAAAGCAACTGATGAGAAGTCAAAAGATCTTCTTACTGTATAAAATAAACAGGGGGGCAGGCATTATGCCTGTCCTGTTTTGTGTTTTAAAAGGAGTGATACTTTATGGATAAAGAATTGGATAATATGGTGATTCCAGAGCACATCGCCATCATACTTGACGGAAACGGCAGATGGGCAAAAAAACGTGGACTTCCCAGGAGCATGGGACATAAAGAAGGTTGTGTCACTGTAGAAAGAACGGTTGAAGATGCAGCAAAACTTGGAATTAAATATTTAACGGTATATGGATTTTCAACAGAGAACTGGAAGCGTTCCACTGAGGAAGTGGGAGGTCTTATGCAGTTGTTTCGTTACTATATGGTTAGACTTTTGAAAGTCTCAAAAGCGAATAATGTCCGTGTAAAGATGATTGGAGACAGGGAGCGATTTGACTCTGATATTGTACAGGGAATCGGCCGCCTGGTGGAAGAGACGAAGAACAATACAGGTCTGACCTTTGTGATTGCTGTGAACTATGGTGGACGGGATGAAATTGTTCGGGCTGCGAGAAAGATCATGGAAGATACCAGAGATGGAAAGATTTTACCGGAATCTTTAACGGAAGATAGTTTTGCCGGTTATCTTGATACAAATGGAATTCCTGATCCGGATCTGCTGATCCGTACCAGCGGAGAGTTAAGACTGTCTAACTATCTTTTATGGCAGCTTGCATATACAGAGTTATATGTAGCGGATTGCTATTGGCCTGATTTTAATATGGAAGAAATGAAAAAAGCCATTGTGGCGTATAATAGCAGAGAACGGAGATTCGGAGGAGTGAAGTGATCACGAGGGAGGAAGCGGGATGTTTACAACCAGGCTGATAAGCGGAATTGTTCTTGTTTTGATCGCACTGATAACAGTAGGGAGTGGTGGGCTCCTACTATTTGCGACGACGATTTTCATATCCATGATCGGCTTGTATGAGCTGTATCGTGTGCTTAAGATCCACAATCATCCCATGGGATATATGGGATATTTAATTGTTGTTGTCTATTACGGGCTGTTATGGTTTCAGATGCAGCAGTATGCATTATATATGTCCATCGTTTTTATGATGATTCTTTTATGTTTATATGTTATTGCTTTTCCAAAATACAAGACAGAGGAAGTGACCGGAGCATTCTTTGGATTTTTTTATGTGGCAGTCATGTTATCCTATTTATATCAGGTCCGAGCCATGAGCGACGGAAAATACCTGGTATGGCTGGTGTTTTTAAGCTCATGGGGATGTGATACCTGCGCATATTGTGTTGGTAATCTCATAGGAAAACACAAGCTGGCCCCTGTGCTCAGCCCTCATAAATCCATAGAGGGAGCCATCGGCGGAATCTTAGGTGCCTCTCTTCTGGGATTTTTATATGCCACTGTATTTGGTGAAGCAATGACAGTACTTGATTATCCTCAGATCACCTGTACTCTGGCATGTGCATTTGCTGCACTTATTTCACCCATTGGCGATCTGGCTGCATCTGCCATAAAGCGGGATCATCAGGTGAAAGACTATGGAAAACTGATACCAGGGCACGGTGGGGTACTGGATCGTTTTGACAGTATGCTTTTTACTGCTCCTGTGATATATTTCGTGGTTACATTTTTACGTTAAGAATCAATAAAGCATTGTCTTAAATTGAAATTAAGGAAAAGAAAAGGAGTATACAGCATAAGATGAAGAAAATAGCAATCCTCGGATCAACAGGATCCATTGGGACGCAGACCCTGGAGGTGGTGGAAAACCAAGGTGATATTGAAGTCACAGCTTTGGCTGCAGGAAGTAACATCTGCCTGCTGGAGGAGCAAATCAGAAAATTCCGGCCCAAAATAGCCTGTGTCTGGGAAGAAGAAAAAGCAAAGGAACTGAGAAGATCAGTAAGAGATCTTCCTGTTCGCATTGTTTCTGGAATGGATGGTTTAATCGAGGCTGCTGTGGAAAAAACTTCAGAGATTGTTGTTACTGCAGTAGTTGGAATGATTGGAATTCGGCCGACCATTGCGGCGATGGAAGCCGGGAAAGATATTGCCCTTGCTAATAAGGAAACGCTGGTAACAGCCGGCCACATCATTATGCCTCTTGCAAAGAAAATGGGTGTCAGAATTCTTCCGGTAGACAGCGAGCACAGTGCGATATTTCAGTGCCTCAATGGGGAAGATAAAGGATCTATCCATAAGATACTCCTGACTGCTTCCGGCGGTCCTTTTCGTGGTAAAACAAAAGAAGAGTTAAGGAATGTAAAAGTGGAAGATGCACTTAATCATCCAAACTGGGCCATGGGGCGAAAGATTACCATAGATTCATCAACGATGGTTAATAAAGGACTTGAAGTAATGGAGGCCAAATGGTTGTTTGGCATTGAGATGGATCAGGTCCAGGTAGTGATTCAGCCTAAGAGTATCATTCATTCCATGGTGGAATTTGAAGACGGAGCAGTTATGGCTCAAATGGGAACTCCGGACATGAAGCTTCCTATTCAATATGCCCTTTATTATCCGGAACGTAGATATTTAAAAGGAGATCGTCTTGATTTCTGGTCCATTGGTCAAATTAATTTTGAAAAACCGGATTTGGTTAATTTTCCGGGGCTAAAGCTGGCCTATGAGGCCGGATGTGCCGGCGGAACGCTTCCGACTGTTTTTAATGCTGCAAATGAAAAAGCAGTTGCCAAATTTTTGAACAGGGAAATTACATATCTTACTATCACAGATATGATAGAGGGAGCGATGAACGGGCATACTGTAAAAGAGAATCCAAATGTGGAGGAGATTCTTGAAGCAGAGGCTGCAGCTTATGACTATATAGAAAGCAGGTGGTAAATTGTCCAGTATTATCGTAGCAATTCTGGTATTCGGTTTAATTGTTTTAATTCACGAATTAGGTCATTTTTTATTTGCGAAAATGAATAAAATAGCGGTGGTGGAATTTTCCATAGGAATGGGACCCCGCCTCTTGCATTTTAAAAAAGGGGAAACAACTTATTCTATTAAGTTGCTTCCTTTAGGCGGATCCTGTATGATGTTGGGAGAAGATGAAGAGAACCCGGATGAGCGTGCGTTTCAGAATAAATCAATTCTTGCGAGAATGTCTGTAATCGCGGCGGGACCTATTTTTAATTTTATTCTTGCCTTTTTGCTTTCTTTGGTTTTGGTAGGGATGAGTGGATATGATATCACTTATATAAAAGAGGTAACGGAAGGTTCACCTGCTTATGAAGCCGGTATGCGCTCTGGTGATAAATTGTTAAAAATTAACGGAGAGAAAGTTTCCATGTATCAGGAATACATTCTTTATAAGTTGATGAGACCGGATGAGAAGATGAGCCAGGTGGAATTCCTAAGAACAGATTCACAGACTGGAAATCAGGAAATTCAGACGGTGACCGTTACTCCTAAATATTCAGAAGAGAGTAAAAAATATCTGATTGGTATATTAATTGCTCCTGAAAACAAAAAAGCAGCGAATGCCACCGATTTGGTTAAGCATGGATATATGGAGATGGAATATGACGTAAAGCTGACTGTGAAGAGCCTTGGGATGCTTTTTACTGGAAGAGCGAGCGTTAATGATTTAAGCGGACCGGTTGGAATTGTGGTCATGATCGATGATTCTGTAAAAGCAGGTCTTACTGTCAGTGTCGTTGCGGCACTTATGAATGTTGTCAGCATGTGTATTCTGTTAAGTGCCAACTTAGGTGTGATGAATCTGCTCCCCATACCTGCTCTTGACGGAGGAAGATTACTGTTTCTAATTATAGAAGCAATACGAGGAAAACGGATGGACCCGGAAAAAGAGGGTCTTGTGAACATGATCAGTATGGCAGCATTGATGGCGCTGATGATTTTTGTGGTATTTAATGATATCAGCAGATTCACCTGATAAAGTATGAATGGAGGAGCTTATGAACAGGGATCATACGAAAAAAATTCAGATCGGAGACCGGATCATCGGTGGAGGCAATCCGGTTTTGATCCAATCCATGTGCAATACGAAAACCCAGGATGTTGCATCAACAGTCAATCAGATTAAAAAACTGACGGCGGCCGGGTGTGATATTATCAGAGTTGCTGTTCCTGATATGGAAGCAGCGGCAGCTATTAAGGAAATTAAAAAGCAAATCAATATACCACTGGTAGCCGATATTCATTTTGATTATCGGCTGGCTGTGGCTTCCATAGAGTCAGGTGCTGATAAGATCCGGATTAACCCGGGTAATATCGGCTCTCTGGACCGTGTCCGTGCAGTTGTGGACAAAGCGAAAGAATATCAGATTCCCATTCGTGTGGGTGTAAACAGCGGTTCCCTTGAAAAAAATCTCATTGAAAAATATGGTGGAGTTACTGCAGCGGGAATTGTGGAAAGTGCCTTAAATAAGGTACAGATGATTGAAGAGATGGATTATGGGAACTTGGTAATCAGTATCAAATCCTCTGATGTGCTTATGTGTATCAAAGCCCATGAGCTGATGGCAGAAAAATCAGATTATCCGCTTCATGTGGGTATTACAGAGGCAGGAACCTTAATATCAGGAACCATCAAATCTTCCGTAGGGTTAGGTATTATTCTTCATCAGGGTATTGGTGATACCATTCGTGTTTCTCTTACCGGAGATCCGCTTGAAGAGGTAAAGGCGGCTAAAACCATATTAAGAACCCTAGGTCTTAAGAGGGGGGGGGTCGAGGTAATATCTTGTCCAACCTGTGGCAGAACCAGTATTGATTTAATCTCTCTGGCCAATCAGGTGGAAGAGATGGTTTCTGCTTATGACCATCTGGATATTAAGGTGGCAGTAATGGGTTGCGTGGTAAACGGACCTGGTGAAGCAAGAGAAGCAGACATTGGTATTGCTGGTGGAATCGGAGAAGGACTTCTTATCAAAAAGGGAGAAGTAATCAGAAAGGTTCCGGAAGAAGAACTTCTAACCGCCCTTCAGGAAGAACTTATGAAAATGCAATAGGTGGCAGAATGGCAAAGAAATTTTTGGAAGTTTTTCCAAACTTACATATTACAGACGAATTAAAGGAGCTTTTAAATCTGGTAGATGTGGAAAAGGTCACATCAAACAGGGATAGAAGCTCTATTCGTGTTTACTTAATCAGCCCAAGACTGATACACAAGAAAAATATATATAGCCTGGAAAAAGGAATCAAGGAACAGCTTTTTCCTTCAAAACAGATCACAATTAAGATCATTGAACGATTCCGCCTGTCAGGGCAGTATACACCCCAGAAGTTGTTAAAGATCTATCGGGAGAGCCTTCTGGCGGAACTTAAAAATTACAGTATCATTGAGTATAATATGTTTCGGAAGGCACAGTGCCAGTTCCCGGAACCGGATCTTTTAAAGATGACGGTTGAAGATACCATTGTAACCCATGAGAAAGCCGGAGAGCTAAAGCGGGTATTGGAAAAGATTTTTCACGAAAGATGTGGTCTGCCTGTTGAAGTTCAGTATGAGTTTATCGCGCCTAAGGAGAATGCCCTGGCAAAACAAAAAGAACTGCAGATGGAGAGAGAAGTAGCAGAAATAGTAAACAGAACTCCTTTTGGAGGGCAGCAAAAAAGCCAGTTGGATGGAGAATATAGCGGACCTTCTATGGCAGATGGCCCTCTGGACTCTTTGACGGCCTCCTATTCAGACGAAGTGCCCTTTACAAAGGAATCTCAGACTCCTGCAACAGGGCTTCGCATGGGAGGCAAAAAAGAGGGAGATAAAAAAGAGTTCGGAAAAGCGGCAGAGTCCGATTCAGGAAAGAAAGAATGGAAAGATTACCGGAAAAATTCATATAATGGCCGCCGCTCCGATAACCCGGATGTTTTGTATGGCAGAGATTTTGAAGAAGAAACCATGGAAATTGAAAAAATTGACGGTGAAATCGGAGAAGTTGTGATCCGCGGCAAGATTATCGTGGTAGACTTCAGAGAACTAAGAAGTGGAAAGACCATCATAATTTTTGATGTGACAGACTTTACAGACACGATTACAGTTAAAATGTTTGCAAAAGAAGAACAGCTGGATGATCTGAAAAATGCAGTTGAAAAGGGTACCTTTATCAAAATAAAAGGTGTTACAACCATTGATAAGTTTGATGGGGAACTGACCCTGGGATCGGTTGTTGGCATTAAGAAATCTGAAGATTTTACCGGAAAAAGATCGGACAACAGCTTGGAGAAGAGGGTGGAACTACACTGTCATACGAAAATGAGTGATATGGATGGTGTTTCCGAAGTAAAAGATCTTGTAAAGCGCGCAAAAAAATGGGGGATGCCAGCTATTGCAATTACGGATCACGGATGTGTACAGTCCTTTCCGGATGCAAATCACGCACTGGATAAGGGTGATACATTTAAGGTTATTTATGGAGTAGAAGGATATCTGGTTGATGATTTGAAACAGCTAGTTGAGAATTCAAAAAACCAGTCATTTTCTGACTCATATGTGGTTTTTGATATTGAAACAACTGGTTTTAGCTCATCCAGAAACCGGATTATTGAAATTGGTGCGGTAAAGGTTATTGACGGAAAGATCAAAGATAAATTCAGTGCTTTTGTAAATCCTGACGTACCGATTCCCTTTGAGATCGAACAGCTGACGGGTATTAATGACAGTATGGTGCTCCCCCATCCAAAGATTGATGTGATCCTTCCCCAATTCTTGGAGTTTTGCAAAGATTCTGTTCTTGTCGCCCACAATGCCTCCTTTGACGTAAGTTTTATCTCTTATAATGCTCAAAAGCTTCAGCTGGAATTCAATCCTACGGTAATCGATACAGTGGCACTTTCCAGGCTTCTTCTTCCCCGATTAAACAGGTATAAGCTGGATACCGTAGCGAAAGCCTTAAACATTTCCCTGGCGAACCATCACAGGGCGGTTGACGATGCAGGATGTACAGCAGAAATATTTGCGGCATTTGTAAAAATGTTAAGGGAGCGGGGCGTTGAGACGTTAGATGAGTTAAATAAACTCAGTGCTATGTCTGCAGATATGATTAAAAAGCTTCCTACTTATCATGTGATTATTATGGCAGCCAATGATGTTGGCAGGGTTAATCTATACCGCCTGATCTCACGTTCTCATATTGAATTTTATGCCAGAAGACCTAGAATTCCAAAAAGTGTTCTGGCTGAGTACAGGGAAGGATTGATTATTGGATCTGCCTGCGAGGCAGGAGAGTTATATCAGGCCCTTTTAAGAGGTGTTCCAGATGCGGAGATAGCAAAGCTTGTGAATTATTACGATTATCTGGAAATACAACCCCTGGGGAACAATGCATTTATGTTAAGAGATGAAAAGAGTATCGTAAAGACACAGCAGGATTTAATTGACATCAATAAGCGGATTGTGACGCTTGGGGAGCAGTTTGGAAAGCCTGTGTGCGCTACTTGTGACGTTCATTTTCTTGACCCGGAGGATGAGGTTTACCGGAGAATTATTATGGCGGGACAAGGGTTTAAAGATTCCGATGACCAGGCCCCCCTGTATCTTAGGACTACAGAGGAGATGCTTCAGGAGTTTGAATACCTGGGCCCCAATAAGGCAGAAGAAGTGGTTATAAAAAACACCAGAAAGATAGCGGACATGTGCGAACGGATATCACCGGTTCGGCCAGATAAATGTGCACCTGTCATTGAGAATTCAGATGAAGATTTAAGGAAAATATGTTATGACAGGGCTCATGCAATCTACGGGCAGGATCTCCCTTTAATTGTTACAGAACGACTGGAACGTGAGCTGAATTCCATTATATCCAATGGATTTGCGGTTATGTATATCATTGCACAGAAGCTGGTATGGAAATCCAACGAAGATGGTTATCTGGTGGGATCGAGAGGGTCTGTTGGATCTTCTTTCGTTGCCTATATGTCCGGTATTACTGAGGTAAATTCTCTCAGTCCTCATTATTACTGCGATAATTGTCACTATTATGATTTTGATTCAGAAGAAGTAAAGGTATTTACGGGAATGGCTGGCTGTGATATGCCGGATAAGATATGTCCAATTTGCGGACATCCGTTATCAAAGGATGGTTTTGATATTCCATTTGAAACATTCCTGGGCTTTAAAGGAGACAAGGAACCTGATATTGATCTTAATTTCTCCGGAGAATATCAAAGTAAGGCACATGACTATACAGAAGTTATTTTTGGAAAGGGGCAGACCTTCCGTGCAGGAACAATTGGCACCCTTGCAGATAAGACGGCATTCGGTTATGTGAAGAATTATTACGAAGAGCACGGAGTAAGAAAGAGGAATTGTGAAATCAATCGGATTGTACAAGGCTGTGTTGGCGTCAGAAGGACCACAGGCCAGCATCCGGGGGGAATTATCGTTCTTCCCCATGGAGAGGAGATCTATTCTTTTACACCGGTACAAAGACCTGCTAACGATATGACGACTATGACAGTAACCACTCATTTCGACTATCACTCCATAGACCACAACCTTTTAAAACTTGATATACTGGGACACGACGATCCGACCATGATTCGTATGCTTCAGGATTTGATCGGTTTTGATCCTGTAAAGGATATTCCTCTGGACAGCAGAGAAGTGATGTCGCTTTTTCAGGACACATCAGCTCTTGGAATTATTCCTGAAGATATCGGCGGCTGTAAACTGGGAGCGCTTGGAGTGCCGGAATTTGGTACCGATTTTGCCATGCAGATGTTAATAGACACCCAACCAAAATATTTCTCTGATCTTGTCCGCATTGCAGGGCTTGCGCATGGTACGGATGTTTGGCTTGGAAATGCTCAGGCCCTCATTCAGGAAGGAAAGGCCACCATTCAGACTGCCATATGTACCAGAGATGATATTATGATATATTTAATTTCCATGGGGCTGGAAGAAGGCTTATCCTTCACTATCATGGAAAGCGTTCGAAAGGGAAAAGGTCTGAAACCCGAGTGGGAAGAGGAGATGACGTCACATGGAGTACCGGAATGGTATATCTGGTCTTGTAAAAAAATTAAATACATGTTCCCTAAGGCCCATGCAGCTGCTTATGTTATGATGGCGTGGAGAATCGCGTATTGTAAGGTATTCTATCCACTGGCCTATTACGCGTCCTTTTTCAGCATCCGGGCCAATGGTTTCAGCTATGAACTGATGTGCCAGGGAAGAGAGAAGCTGGAGCATTATCTGGCTGATTACAGGAAACGGATTGACACTCTTTCAAAGAAGGAACTGGATACGCTCCGTGATATGCGAATTGTTCAAGAGATGTATGCCAGGGGTTATGATTTTACGCCTATTAATATTTATCAGGCAAAAGCCAGACATTTTCAGATCATTGACGGAAAATTAATGCCGTCTTTAAGCAGTATAGATGGACTGGGTGAGAAAGCGGCAGATGCGGTTGTAGATGCAAGTAAGGATGGAAGATTCTTATCCAGAGAGGATTTTAGAAACCGGACGAAGGTCAGTAAGACGGTATGTGATCTCATGGGTGACCTCAGTCTTCTGGGTGATCTTCCCGAATCCAATCAGCTGTCTCTTTTTGATCTGGCATAAAGTAGTTTCCGCTGCAGAATATCATTTTTTCTGCAGCGGAGAATTAGAAGAGTAACTGAAATCTGATGTTATTTTTCCAGTTTTTAAAAAAATATAAAAATTTTGAAAATATAGTTGACTTTGTTTCAGATTTATATTATACTACGTAACGTAATCGAGGCGTGGCTCAGTTTGGTAGAGCGCTGCGTTCGGGACGCAGAGGTCGCAAGTTCGAATCTTGTCGCCTCGCGTACTGGCCTATTGGTCAAGCGGTTAAGACACCGCCCTCTCACGGCGGAAACCCGAGTTCGATTCTCGGATAGGTCATATTAAAAACCTTTAGGATTAACCTGAAGGTTTTTTTATGTCGAAAAGAAGTCAGCATGGTTTATCTTTATAACACCAGAACCAGTCCATACAGATTTGCGACATCGGCCATTCTGTCCGCAATAATGGGAAATGGAATCTGAATGCCTATGGGTAAATCGATCTGGTTTATTCATACTAGATGGAAAATATAGAAAAGAGTGAAAGAGACCTAAAAAAATGTTAGGTCTCTTTTTTTGACCTAACATTTCGAATAGATAAAAATACAGTCAATCAAACAAATTCTGGCTACACTTGGGGAACGAATCTGGCAATCTTAAAGTTTCAAAATTAAATGTTACCTGTTACCTACAAGCCTCCATTACATCCACTTATGATGTTTATATAGAAATTAAAAGGATCCACATGAAATAAGTAATAAGGATAAATCAGTATGTGATATAGAGATTTAAAATATCAATGCAGTTGATATTTATAAAATACAGTAAAATGGAAAACTTCCCATCATTGGCATTGTTTAATAAAAAATGTATTGGAGGACAGCAAAGTGAGACTGACAGGGCGGTATTAGGCATGCAATTTAACCAAAGCAGTTGGGCGACGGTCCGTCCAGCTGCTTTGGTTGATCCACTGTCTGATGAATTGTATGATTCTAAGCGCTTAACTTTTGAATTAATACTGAAGCATTAGCATTAACTTGTGTTCCTCCGGCCAAAGTTTGTAGTGTAACCGCAGCAGAACTTGTGTGATTTCGTATAGTTAAGATATCGCCTACGGCGGCAGTAATAATCACCATACCTGGATTCGCTTGGGTACCAGCTCCTGATCCATATACTGCCCCAGCAACGGGAGCTCCATTTTGAAAGACAGTAAATTGATTGGGCTCTACACCCGCAACATAAAACCAAACTGAGTAGTCACCAGCGCTACCAAATTGGATAGTGGAGGTTCCGGGTGCATGTGTGATGGTACCGACAATAATTCCATTGGTACTAAATAGTATATCTGCCTCTAAAGCAACAACTTGAGCATCCAGATTGTAGATATAAGCATATTCTGATAAACCAGCGGTACCAGAAGGTCCGGTAGGTCCAGTACTGCCGGTAAGTCCGATAGGCCCAGTATCGCCGGTAGGCCCAGTATCGCCGGTAAGTCCGATCGGTCCAGTAGGCCCAGTATCGCCGGTAAGTCCGATCGGTCCAGTAGGTCCAGTATCGCCGGTAGGTCCAGTGGTGCCGGTAAGTCCGATCGGTCCAGTAGGTCCAGTATCGCCGGTAGGTCCAGTGGTGCCGGTAAGTCCG
>JAQSYE010000131.1 GCA_029256305.1 Lacrimispora sp.
TGAAAACCTGGCATTTGATGTTGCCAACATGAACAAACGCTTTATCACCCTGGATTTAAAATCCGAAAAGGGTCTGGAAATCGCATACAAACTGATTGGTGAAGCAGATGTCTTTGTTACCAATACCAGAACCAAATCTTTAACAAAACTGGGTCTTGATTACGATACGTTAAGTAAACGGTTTCCAAAGCTGGTCTTTGCCCAGGTCTTAGGTTATGGGGAGAACGGTCCGGAAAAAGATTCCGCAGGATTTGACGTTACCTGCTTCATGGCCAGAGGCGGTGTGTTTGGAACTACCGTAAACAAAGGCGACGCTCCCATGATCCCCACCAATGGCTTTGGCGACTTCCAGGTTTCCTTAGGGCTCGCCTCTGGAATCTGTGCTTCTCTTTATGCACGGGAAAAATCAGGGAAAGGTGATAAGATCACGGTCTCCCTTCATCATGCTGCAGTTTACGCACTGAGCACAGGAGTGATCTCCGCCCAGTACGGCAATCAGTATCCAAAAAGCAGGAAGGAAGTTCCTAATCCCTTCAATAACGTATACCGCACCAGCGACCAGAAATGGGTGGTAATCTGCTGTCCGGAATATGACCGTGATTATGAAAAGATCATGACTCTGTTAGGAAGAACAGATATGGCCCAAAATTCCCGCTATATGAGATGTGCTGATGTAAATGCCGGCCATTTAAACCATGAGGTCATTGATGTTCTTGACGAAGCCATTGGCAAACTCACAAGGCACGATTTAATGAGCATGTTTAAAGCCAACGATTTAGCTTGTGAAGCAGCCTATGAACCTCTTGATATGTATGAGGATGAACAGGTCTGGGCCAATCACATTATCGCAAAGATCCCTTATCCATCCGGTGAACGCTACCTTCCTACAAACCCGGTAAACTTTGGTTCTGTTGGAGAGCCGGAATACCGGATCGGCGGTTCTCAGGGTGCCCATACCGTTGAAATCATGGAGCATTTGGGATACAGCCAGGGTGAAATCGGGGACATTCTTGCCTCCGGCGCAGCCACCGGGGAAACAAAGCTAAAAAAATAACCACGATAGAATGGAAAGGTGAGATGACATGAGTTTACTATACACCGAAGAACAAAAAGAGCTTCTTGCTCTCGTAAAAGAGATGGCTGAAAACGAAATCAAGCCTTACGTAAAAGAAGCAGATGAGAAAGGCGAGTGTCCCAGAGAACTCTTTCAGTGGGGTTTTGATATGGGACTTCACATGCTGGAAATTCCGGAAGAATACGGTGGAACCGGCTTAAGCTATGAAACCACTGCCATGATATTTGAAGAGCTGGCAAAAGTAGATGCAGGCTATGCCATTACCTTTGTAACCACCTTTGTTGCCTTAAGAAACGTAATTCTTGCGGGAACTAAGGAGCAGGGACAGTATTTTGCTGACAAAATCAGACCCGGATCATTTGCTGGATTTGCCTTAACCGAGCCAAATGCTGGCTCCGACCCGGCAGCCATGCGTTCCACCGCAGTCCTTGATGGCGATGAATACATCTTAAACGGAACGAAAACCTTCATTACAAACGGAGCACTCTCTGATGTATTTGTTGGATTTTTCAAAACCAGCCCGGCTGCCGGACACAAAGGGATTTCTGCCTTTATTATCGATGCAGATGCGCCTGGCGTTACCGTAGGAGCTCATGAGAACAAGATGGGACTTCGTCTTTCCAATACCACTGACTTAATCTTTGAAAATGTGCGGGTAAAAGCAACCGCTATGGTTGGACCGGAAGGCTCCGGCTTTAAGCTGGCTTTAAATGCACTGAACTTATCCCGTGCATTCGTGGCAACTCTGGCAGTTGGAATTATGCAAAGAGCCCTTGATGAATCCGTAAAATATGCCAAAGAACGCAAACAGTTTGGAACTCCTTTAATCAAGTTCCAGATGGTTCAGGGCCTGCTTGCGGATATGGCAATCAAGGTTGAGGCTTCCAGATGCTTAGTAAATAATACCATGCGCATGATGGACCAGGGAATCATGGTTCAAAAGGAAGGTTCCATCTGCAAAACCTTTGTCTCCGACTGTGCACAGGAGGTTACCTCCAATGCAGTGCAGATCTTCGGCGGATACGGATACAGCAAGGAATATCCGGTAGAAAAGCTGATGAGAGACTGCAAAGTGTTCCAGATCTTTGAAGGCGCCAACCAGATCCAGCGTATGACTATTGCAAACGTTCTGGATAAGGAATACAGATAGGAGGACAAAACAGGATGAATATCGTTGTTTGCATCAAACAGGTTCCGGATACAACAGAGATTAAAATCGATCCGGTAAAAAACACCCTGATCCGTACAGGTGTACCAAGCATCATGAATCCATTTGACAAAAATGCTTTAGAAACAGGACTTTCCTTAAAGGACCGCTACGACGGAAAAGTGACCGTGATCTCCATGGGGCCTCCTCAGGCAAAGGCTGTATTAAGAGAAGCTCTTTCCATGGGAGCTGATGAGGCTTTTCTGGTGACTGACCGTGCATTCGGCGGTTCTGATACCTATGCCACCAGCTATATCCTGTCACAGGCCATTAAAAAGCTTGGCAAATTCGATGTGATTCTGGGGGGAAAACAAGCCATTGACGGCGATACCGGACAGACAGCCCCCAGCATTGCTGAACACCTTGGTGCTGCAAGGCTTACTTATATTCTTGATCTGGAGGTAGACGGGGATAAGGTAACTGCCAGGCGGCAGGTAGAGGAAGGCATTGAAGTAATTGAGACTCACTTCCCCATTCTTTGTACTGCAACAAAAGAAAGCAACAAACCCAGATATGCTACTGTAAAGAGAAAAATCGCCTCTTTAAAAGCAGAGATTCCAGAGATTACTCTGGCTGACTTACCAGATGCGGATGTGTCAAAAATGGGACTCAAAGGCTCTCCCACCAAGGTAAAGGCTACTTTCACACCAAAACGGTCCGCCTGTGGCGTGACCATAGAGGGAAATACGCCCGGTGAAATTGCTAACGCGCTGATCGGCAAGCTGGCCGACGGGAAAATACTGTAAAAGGAGGCCAAAGAAAATGAGTTTTGAGACATGGAAGGATGTTTGGGTATTTGTTGAATGTTTTAAAGACCAGCCCAAAAGTGTGGGACTGGAACTTTTAGGCCAGGGCAGAAAGCTGGCAGAAGGTTTAAAACAGGATCTCTGCGCAGTGGTAATCGGAAAAGATACCAAAGAAGCCGTGAAAGCTGCCGGGGAATATGGTGCGGATAAAATTTATGTGGTTGAGGGAGCGGAATACGAAGACTACTCTGCCGATGCCTATGGAAATGTATTTTTAAAACTGTGCGAACTGTATCATCCCAATACGATCTTAGTTGGTGCAACCGTAAACGGCAGAGACTTAGGTTCAAAAATCGCTGTATGCCTGCGCACCGGTCTGACTGCAGACTGCACCGCACTCAGTGTTGATGAAGAAACCGGCAATGTTGTCTGGGAACGTCCTGCGTTTGGAGGCAATTTATATGCCCAGATTCTTTGCAGTGAAACCAGACCTCAGATGGGTACCTGCAGACCAGGCGCATTTAAAAAACCCGAGAAAAATCCGGATAATAAACCGGTTGTAATCCGGGAAGAAATCTCCACTCCGGCACATGAAATCCGGACAAAGGTAATTGACTTTATAAGAGCCTGCGAAGACAATGACATCCGGCTTGATGAAGCTGAAATTATTGTTTCCGGCGGCCGCGGCATGAAATCTGCCGAAAATTTCGCCGTGCTAAAGGAGCTGGCCGATGCGCTTAACGGTACGGTTGGCTGTTCCCGTGCTGCTGTTGATGCAGGCTGGATGCCCCAGACCAAACAGGTTGGACAGACGGGTGCTACGGTTTCCCCTAAAATTTATTTTGCCTGCGGCATTTCAGGAGCCGTACAGCATGTAGCCGGAATGAGTGAGTCAGGAACCATCATTGCCATTAACAAAGATGAAACCGCTCCTATTTTCGAGGTTGCGGATTATTGCATCGTCGGCGATTTATTTGAAGTGGTTCCTGCTCTGGTTAAAGAGCTGAAGGCGAGGCAGCAGGGATAACCGGATCATACCTCTGCGCTTCATTTCCAAGGAGAAGGATTATGCTAGAAGAATTAAAAATAAATCCTGATTTAGAACTTCAGTATTTGAAAAAAGGATACTGGTCGGACCGGACACTTACGGACTGTTTTCATGAGTCAGTAAAAAAATATCCGGACCGGGAATATGTAGTTGATGACAGAGGTTGCCGATATACATACAGGCAGATGGACGAGGCCGCTTCCAAAGTGGCGGCCTTTCTCCGTTCCCAGGGAATCGGCCCCGGAGATGTGGTCTCCTATCAGATTCCCATCTGGAGCGAATTTGCAGTAATCACCATCGCCTGTTTTAAGGCAGGTGCAGCAGCCCACCCAATTGCTATGTCATACGAGGAAAAGGAACTGGTCCGCTGCTTAAATTTAACCCAGTCAAAAGCTTACTTCGCTCCCACCTGCTTTCACAAAACCGATTATGAGGAGATGATTCTATCGGCACTTCCTCATATCAATAGCCTTCGCGCAGTGGTTTTACTGGATCAGACACGGGAGAAAAAAAGCAGCTGTTATTCCTGGAATCAAATTCTTCATGATTATGAGCCATTAAGGGCAGAGGAATATACCAGGCAGACGGGACGGGATATTGCAGCCATTCTTGGAACCTCCGGTACTACCTGCGGCTCAAAGGGTGTGATCTTAACTCATGATAATATCCGATACAGCGAGGAAGCCTTTAACCGGGAGCTGGGAATATCAATGGATGACATCATGTTTATGCCTGCTCCTCTCAATCATGCGACTGGCTTTCACCATGGTATTATTGCCCCCATACTCACAGGTGCAAAGGTGGTTTTACAGCAGAAATACTGCTGCCGGGATGCCATTGATTTAATGAACCAGGAGGCCTGTACCTATTCCATGGGTGCCACGCCTTTTATCTATGATATTTTAAGGGATTTAGAAACCAACGGAGGTACAATCCCCTCTCTTAAATTTTATTTATGCGGCGGTGCTCCTGTTCCGGGCTATATGGTACAGAAAGCCTGGGATTACGGAATTCTTCTGTGTGAGGTGTATGGCTCTACGGAAAGTGTTCCTCATGTTTTCGTAAGACCAGGTGAAGCGTTAACGCTTAACGGAACCACTTCAGGAAGACCGCTTCCGGGTATTGAAATCCGTGTGGTGGATGAAAACGGGACTGACGTTCCTTTTGGAACTGCCGGAGAAGAATTGTCAAGAGGCCCCAATGTATTTGTGGGATATTTAAAAAACCGCGAAATTACAGACGAAGTCCTTGACGATGACGGTTGGTTTCACAGCGGAGATCTCTGCGTCATGGATGAAGATGGAAACATTCGGATTATTGGACGAAAAAAAGATATGATAGTCCGGGGCGGAGAAAATTTAAATTCCAATGAAATCAATGACAATTTAGAGGGCTGTCCCGGCATTTTAGACCATACAGTCATCGGTATGCCTGATGAACGCCTGGGGGAGCGGATCTGCGCTTTTGTGGTTCCCGCAAAAGGGTTTGAAAGCCTGACTCTGTCAGATGTAATCGAATATTTAAAAGAGCACCGCATATCCAAACGATTCTGGCCGGAACGTCTGGAATTAATTGACCGGATTCCCCACACAGGCAGCGGAAAGGTGAAAAAATATCTGCTGCGGGAAGAGCTGTTAAAACGGCTGAAGGGGTGACAGGCTATGACTCAACAAACATTTGGACCAAGAAGATGCCGTGACACAAGAAAACCTCCGGCGGACCAATGTCCGGAGGTATCCTTTTACCGGTGTGAAACGTGCGGCGGACTGTTTCCCGCCATTGCTGCACCTCCCCTTGGTGAAAGAGAAATCTTATGCTGTGGTTCAAAAGCGGTTCCTTTAATACCGGAATCACTGGATCTGGTACAAGAAAAGGTTCACTTAAGCTATCGAATCACCGGCGGCTATAATGACAACGCCGTGGAAGTATTCTGGGAAGCGTTAAAGCCGGAATACATGCCGGAATGGATGTATTTAAAAACATTTACCGGTGGTTATTTAAAATATATACCTAAGACAAAGCGTCCTCCTCTTGTTTTTTCCCTGGCAGACACCGATGCCTTTGCCTATTGCGATGAAGACCCATGCCTGGAATGCGTCTTCCGCTGTAAACGTGGATTTGTAATCTATTCCTATTCCAGGGAAACAGGGCTGACTGCGATTCCGCTTGACAAAATGACGGCGCAGTGGCAGTCCGGTGCAAACGAGAAAGCTTAATCCAGAGTTTTCATGACTGACAGACTATACAAATATTGGAGGGAACATTATGTTAGCTACGATTGGTCTTATTATTGCCATAGTACTTTTAGTCGTAATGATTATCAAGGGCATCGATATGATAACAGCGACAGTGATTACGGCAGCTATTATCCTGGTCACCAGCGGGCTGGATCTTAAGGAAGGGTTTCTCACCACATTTTCCGGCGGTGCCGGCGGCTTTGTGGCCTCCTGGTTTCTGATCCTGGGACTTGGCGGCATCTTCGGCCAGCTGGTTTTAGAAACAGGTCTTGCAACAAAAATCGCCCAGACACTGACAAAAAAGCTGGGAACGAAAATGGTAGGTCTCGTTATCCTGATCTGTACCTTTTTCATCACTCTGCTTGGTATAAACGGCTATATCATGGTATTTGTCCTTTATCCCATTGCCGATAACCTTTTATATGAAAATAAAATGGACCGGCGGGTGCTTCCCTTCCTTCTTTTAGGCGGCGGTGCTTCTGCCAACGGATTTGCCTATTCCTTAGATATCTGCAATGTACTGCCAAGCAAATATTTAAATACTTCTCTTGGATCAGCACCCATTCTTTCCTTTGTATTTACTGCGATCCTTGCTGCTTCTTATTTCCTGTATTTTAATTATGCACAAAAGCAGAGTCTGAAAAACAACACACCACAACAGCTTCTGGCCATGTATAAGACACAGCAGACAGCCGTCTCTGAAGAGGAACTTCCCGGAATCTTCATGTCCGTTCTTCCTTTTGTCCTGGTTTTAGGCTGTGTGGTTGCGACCTCAAGCTGGGGAACTTCCCCAAGCATTATGTTCTCTCTGGTAATTGGTATCCTTTTAATCATCTGTACCCAGTTAAAGCGGATTAAGAACATGAAAGCCTCCATTAAAACCGGAAGCGGTTCCGGCTTAAGCTCCATGCTTACGGTTGCTGCCGTTATGGGACTTTCCAAGGTTTTAGGCGCTTCCCCTGCATTCCAGCAGCTTCAGCAGGCGGTGCTTGCCATGAATATGCCCGTATATTTGAAAGCATTTTTCGGTACAACGGTACTGACCGGACTGACCGGTTCCGCAATTTCAGGTGAAACCATCTTTATGGAGAGCTTTGGAAAAGCATTTGTTGACATGGGTGTCAATGTTGCTGCTCTTCACCGCATCGTAACAGAATCTGCCCTGATTCTTAATAAACTCCCTAACTCCTCGGTTGCAATCCTTACCATGTCAATCTGTGGATGCAGCTTAAAGGAAAGCTATAAACATATTATATTAGGAACCATGATCCCGGCTTTTGTTGCAGGACTGGTAATTGCACTTATGGCGACGGCAGGGATTGTATAGCCTGTTGAAGACAGATTGTCTATAGTCAAAGAAACAGCGGTATGCGCTTATGGGCAGCATACCGCTGTCAGTCTGTGACAAAGATAAATATCAATACTATATTTTTATCCTTGCTTATGGTATTCTCTAATCAATTAACATTTATGACATTGTTACGATAAGTAACATCATAGTTTCGGTGCGTATATGGACTATTTAAGTCCTTCGCCGTATAATTTCATAAAAATTAAGAAAAAGAGGATGTACGCATGACAATAGGAGAAAAAATAAAATTATTAAGAACTGAAAAGGGTATTACACAGGAAGCACTGGCAGAAAATTTAAATGTATCTCGTTCAGCTATTGCAAAATGGGAAACAAATAGTGGAGTTCCAGAACTGAGTAATCTTATCATGATTTCAAAACTTTTTGACATCAGTGTTGATGAATTGATAGATGATAAAAAAAAGAGTAAAATAACCGAGACCAAGGATGATAAAATATTTAATTTAAGTGAATACGTAGGAAAATATTATGATATTGAACTAAATGGCTGGGATGATGGAGTATTTGATGTTTTTATTATTGGAGAAGATGAAGAATTTCTTTTTTACCAAAAGACAAATCAAACCAGGACTGTGTTCGGAATGATTGGGAAAAAATACATTTTGTCAGTGAAAGTATCCAGACAATCTGATCTTTCCCATGATGATATCAGTTCAATAAATAGAAATTATTTTTGTGGAAAGAGTGTATGCATTGAATTAGCTTCTAGAGAAGGATTTATAAAAGGATTTTTTGATTTTCGCAACGATGATTATCTTGACGTTATTGTCAATTCTTTTTCTGAATCAAAAGTGCTATTAAAGTATGGTAAGGATGTAAATATCGATAATATTTCAAAAATAGAAGAATTAATCTAAAGGTATAGAAACAGTCTGACAGCGTATGCGTTTATGAGCAGCATACCGCTGTCTTTTTTTATTTCTTGTTAAGAGTATTCAGAAATGCCTGAAAAAACTCCATATTATTTCGCCAGTCCGTTGTAATATTCAAGCATTTCGTCATCTGTCAAAGTTCTGCCATTTATGTTTCTTACATGTACCCCTGGCTGGACTTCATCTGTCTGTTTACGGCAGATTCATCTCATGTGCCACAATGAAATCTGCAAACGCTTCCACAGATGAGGAAACAAAGTTTTTTCTGCTGAATGTCATATAAATCAGGCGTGTATCCCTCGGAACATCAGAAAGAGAGATCATAACCAGATTATCAAATTGTTTTAAAAAGGGAGTACGGGCAACGATGGCTGCCAGATTTGTCTCTGAAATCACACCTCCGATGGAAATTTCATCATCATAGGAAAATGTTGCCTCCACCTCATGCTGCCGCAAAAGAGTTCGGACTACCTTCCCTATTGGTATGCAATCACGATATGTAGTAAGATTATAATTTTTTAATTCACTTAAGCATATTTCTTTTCTTCCTGCAAGTGGATGGGTGTCGTTAACAATCAGAACCAGCTCCTGTGCCATAATCGGAACAAATAAGAGATCCGGCTCCTCTTCCACCATAGAACAAAAACCTAAGTCATATTTTCCTGCTGCTACCCCACGAGCGACCTCAATAGACATCCCCTGAAATATATTAAATTTGGTCTGGGGATTCTTTTTCATATAATTCTGAACTGCAGTGGGAAGAAAATCACCTATTAAAGTGGGAATACAGCCTATATCAATGGTACCTCCCAGCTGACCGGAATGCATCTTCATCGCGGCAATTCCCCGTTCCAGCTCGTTTAGTGCCTGGGATACATGGATATAAAACTCTTCTCCGTATTTCGTCAGTGTTACATTACGTCCCTTCTTCTGGAATAACGATATTCCAAGCTCACTTTCCAGTGATGCAATCGAGTCACTTAATGAGGGCTGAGCGATGTAAAGTTCTTTTGCGGCCTTCGTATAATGCTGTAATTCTGCTAATTTTATGAAATAATATAACTGCGGTAAGTTCATGCAGATTCCCCCTATATTTTGTTTAAAATTTAACAGTTTGTCTATTTATATTATACAAAAAACGACAAGATTTGACAACTGTTTATATGATTTATATTCAGTATTTTTACACTTATTTAAGTTTATTACACACTTGTAAATGAAGAATATCTAATTGAAGTTGATTGGTGCATTTTAGGTTCAGAAAAAAGTTTGAGGTTGCTGTTCTAATATGGAGTATTATATTATTTAAACTACAACTATTTATATTTTCAGGGAGAAAAACAACATGACAATAGAAGCAGATCATATAATAATTCGTGACTTTGAGAGGAAAGACGCAGAGAATCTTTATAGGATTGTGACAGAAAAAAATATTTTAAGATTTATGCCCGATTGGGTAGAAAACAGTGATTCGGCAGAATCTTTTTATGAATTTATTGATTGGTTGCAAAGCAAAAAAGACTCAACTGATATTTATGAAAATAAAAGATATGCTATTGTCTTACCTGATACGGATGAGATGATTGGGATGATAGGAATGGGATTGGAAGATACGGTTAATGAAGTTGAAGTGGCCTATTTTATGTCAGAAAAATACCAGAGAAAGGGATACACAAAAGATGCCATAAATGCTTTCGTGAATTGGTGCTTTTGTGTATCAGATATAAAGTATCTTATATTAACAATTGACTGTGCAAATATTCCTTCCTGTCATCTTGCAAAGAAATGTGGTTTTGAATTATTTGAGAAAAGAACGCCTATCGGACATAAACAACCCAACATGGAAAGTGAAAGTTATTTCTACTATCGAAGATATAGAAATTTAGAATAGGCCAATCTACTTATGATAAGGCTCTCCATTTATAATCCGATAACTCCGATAGATCTGTTCCAGCAAAATCACCCGCATCAGCTGATGGGGAAACGTCATGTTAGAAAAGCTCAGCTTGTAATCCGCCCGATTTAACACCGCATCCGCCAGACCGAGGGAACCGCCGATAATAAATACAATCTGACTTATTCCGCCCACTCCAAGCGCCGCTATTTTTTCAGACAGCTTCACCGAATCCGGCGTATCTCCGTCAATGGCCAGAGCAATCACATAGGCCCCTTCCTTTATGGAGAGAAGAATTTTATCGCCTTCCTTCTCCTTGATCTGCCGTTCTACCGTCTCACTGGCATGGTCGGGTGTCTTTTCATCTGCTACCTGTATAATCTCCAGCTTGCAGTAGCGGCTCAGTCTTTTGCTGTATTCGGCTATGGCCTCGGTATAAAACTTTTCTTTTATCTTCCCCACAGTCACCAATGTGATCTTCATTCGTATCTCCTCTATCCATTCAGTTCTTTCTTCATCATGGCAATTAAAA
>JAQSYE010000132.1 GCA_029256305.1 Lacrimispora sp.
ATACTGGACCAACTGGAGATACTGGACCAACTGGAGATACTGGACCAACTGGAGATACTGGACCAACTGGAGATACTGGACCAACTGGAGATACTGGACTAACTGGAAATACTGGAGCAACCGGACCAACCGGAGCAACTGGAGATACGGGAGCAACTGGACCGACGGGAGATACGGGCCCAACCGGAGCAACTGGAGATACGGGCCCAACCGGACCGACGGGAGATACGGGCCCAACCGGACCGACGGGAGATACGGGCCCAACCGGACCGACGGGAGATACGGGACCAACGGGCCCAACCGGAGATACGGGACCAACTGGACCAACCGGAGATACGGGCCCAACCGGACCGACTGGAGATACGGGATCAACCGGACCGACGGGAGATACGGGACCAACGGGACCAACCGGAGATACGGGCCCAACCGGAGCAACTGGAGATACGGGATCAACCGGACCGACTGGAGATACGGGACCAACCGGACCGACTGGAGATACGGGCCCAACCGGACCGACGGGAGATACGGGACCAACTGGACCAACCGGAAATACGGGACCAACCGGAGCAACGGGAGATGTGGGACCAACCGGAGATACCGGACCAACTGGACCAACGGGACCAACCGGAGATACGGGACCAACCGGAGATACGGGACCAACCGGAGATACGGGAGCAACTGGAGATACGGGATCAACCGGACCGACGGGAGATACGGGACCAACCGGACCGACTGGAGATACTGGACCAACTGGACCAACCGGACCAACCGGAGATACGGGACCAACTGGACCAACCGGAGATACGGGACCAACTGGACCAACCGGAGATACGGGACCAACTGGACCAACCGGAGATACGGGACCGACGGGAGATACGGGACCAACCGGACCAGGAGTCTTTTTATGGGGAGCAGAACCGACTATTATCTGGGCGGATTCAAGTGCTCCGGGGCCTGGAACCGGAACACCTTCCGATCCATTTCCTTCACTGCAAAGTGCCATTACTGCTGCAACGACAAGTGCATTTGCTAACACTTTCGGCATGAGAGCCCGTTGTATCGTTCTAATTGCAGCAAACTCTGCGTTTGATGAAGATGTTGTAATACCACCCGCCAGACATGTACAGCTTCTTGGACTGGGACCATGGGTGCTCGGTGATGCGTCATTAGCAAATTTTGCATCGTCTGTCCCAAGGAATATCACCGTGCAGACAAATTCGGGGGAAGAAGATTTTTATACTGTTCAGGGCCCTGCTTTTGTTGCACGTCCAGTGACGGTAATTGGTACCTTTGACAGCGGAACATCTGTTAGCACACACACTAATTATACGGATGGCGCGATTATTAGCGGAAGTGTCATTTTTGAAAACACTGATCCAGTAGATCCATTTACCACTATAGAATTTCAGCTTTTGAATACGAATGTTGTGGGGAGCATCATTCAATCGCTGGTAGACCCGCAACAGGGGCAGCTAAACTCATATTTTTACAACAGCCGTATCAATATCATCAATCACAATGGTTTGAGAATTCAACGTATGGTCGATTCCAGAACCGATGGCACGATTACAGCGGCCGTATATTCAGAAATTACAAATTCCGCCATCAACGGAAATGTGACTGTCACCGCGGCAGCTTCTGACGTGCCGCCAACTGGTATTTTCAGCAGTCAGTTCAGTACTATTACATGGACTGGTCCGCTTAATTTAGATACAGCTTCTAATTACTATTTTGTAAACAGCGGTTCAACATTGGTTGGAACCAAAACGATTTTGTTTAGTCTTGCATGATGATAATGGGAACATTCCAGTAATTGCGTTAATATTACTAAGAAGAATCAAGGTTTATTTTTCATTATGTTGCAAACCATCGGCTCTGATGGTGGAGGTGCCTCCTCAGCTTTAGCTTCAGGCTTCGAGCGAAGCGAGCCATTAAAAAGTTTTTATAAGGTCAGTGCATTTTTTAGTGTTAAAAGATAATACAGCAGTGCGTTCTATTTTCATTTTATGGATCGCACTGTTACCATCAGACTATGGAATCCCCACCGTCTGATATTAAAAAAAGTTACGGAAAAATGTAGCAAAAATCAGCATAAATCGGTTTGTAATTAAAAATGGTAATTACTATACCCCTGGATTATAGCAGTGGTTTTGGTAATTACCATTTTTGTCTGTTTATGGAATTTCTTGGAAAAAGATCGCAAACCCCAGTAAATAAGCCAAATTAAATTGAAAATTATTCGAAATTATCCTTGCGTTTTCGAATCAAATGTACTAGAATTAGAGTACAAGTGGTGGAAAGTGGTACGAAGTGGTAGGAAATGGAGGAAAAGTGGTCTGATTTTTCCAAACCGAAGTACAAGCAGGTGATTAGTATGTTCATGGGCGAATACAATCATACGGTCGATGCGAAGGGACGTCTCATTGTCCCATCCAAATTCAGAGAGCAGCTAGGAGAAGAATTCGTCGTGACGAAGGGCTTGGACGGCTGTTTATTTGTGTATGACAATCATGAGTGGAACGCCTTGGAAGAAAAGTTAAAAAGCCTGCCGCTGACTAACACCAATGCCAGAAAGTTTTCCAGATTTTTTCTGGCAGGAGCCAGTTCCTGTGAAGTGGACAAGCAGGGAAGAATTCTGCTTCCGTCAGTATTAAGAGAACACGCCGGAATCGATAAGGACGCAGTATTAGTAGGAGTTGGAAGCAGGATCGAGATCTGGAACAAGGATACATGGACGGCAGCCAATACCTATGATGATATGGAAGAAATCGCGGAAGCTATGGAAGGACTAGGTATATGATGTTTGAACACAAATCGGTGCTGCTTTATGAAACCATCGACAGCCTGAATATAAAACCAGATGGTATTTATGTTGATGGAACCTTAGGAGGCGGAGGACATGCTTTAGAAGTATGCAAACGCCTGGGGGAACACGGAAGATTAATCGGAATTGACCAGGACGCGGATGCCATTGCTGCTGCAACAGAGAGGCTGAAAGAATATAAAGATAAGGTGACCGTGGTCAGAAGCAATTACGAAAATATACATGGAGTTTTAGCAGAATTGGGAATTGAAAAGGTGGATGGAATTTATCTTGACCTTGGGGTATCCTCCTATCAGTTGGATATGCCAGAGAGAGGATTTACCTACCGGGAAGAGGATGCTCCTCTGGATATGAGAATGGATCAGAGAAATCCACAGACAGCCGCCGATATTATTAATCAATACAGTGAATTTGATTTATATCGGATTATACGGGATTATGGGGAAGACAAATTTGCAAAGAATATCGCAAAGCATATTGTAAGGACCAGGGAAACGAAGCCCATTGAAACTACGGGAGAACTGTCAGAGATCATTAAAGGCGCAATTCCTGCAAAGATAAGAGCAGTAGGGGGTCACCCTTCAAAAAAAACTTTTCAGGCAATCAGAATTGAATTGAATCACGAGCTGGATGTGTTGAAAAACTCTCTTGACACGATGATCGGACTTTTAAATCCAGGCGGAAGGCTTTCTATCATCACCTTTCACTCTTTAGAAGACCGTATTGTAAAGACAAGGTTTAGGGACAATGAAAATCCCTGTATCTGCCCGCCCAACTTTCCAGTGTGCGTGTGCCAAAGAAAAAGTACGGGAAAGGTTATAACGAGAAAACCTACCTTACCGTCAGAAGAAGAAATATTAGAAAACAAACGCTCAAAGAGTTCAAAACTTCGTGTCTTTGAACGAATCTAAAAAGGGAGGAAATAAGAGTGGCTGCAAGAAGAAATGTGCATTCCTATCGGAACGCTGCCTATGTGCAGGGGAATACTATCCGTAAAACCATGCCGGTCGGCAGACCGGTTTCTACGCCGGATGAAATTCGCCGTCCCGTGCCTCATCACGTCAGACGGAACCGCGAGAAAGCATTACAGATGGATTTGCCTTATGTAATTATGCTGACGATTGCTGCAGTCATTACCCTTTGTTTGTGTGTGAATTATTTGCATTTGCAGTCCTCTATTACCACCAGCATTCATGAAATTGAAACCCGGGAAGTACAGCTGGAAAAACTGAAAACAGAAAACGATGCATTGGAAATGAACATTAATACTTCCGTTGATCTTGATCATGTGTATAAAGTTGCCACTGAGGAACTAGGTATGGTCTATGCAAATAAAGACCAGATCCTTCACTATGATAAAACGGAAAGTGAGTATGTAAGGCAGAATGAGGACATTCCGAAACAATAATAAAAACAGGAGCAAAAGAAATAAAGTATTTCCTCGTTACATGCAGGAAAAGCTGGCGATTACAGTTTTGGTAATTACGCTGGCTTTGTTTGCATTGGTTATGGTCCTTTATAACCTCATGACGAAGAAAAAGGAAGATTATAACCAGATTGTGCTGTCCCAGCAGGAGTATGACAGCAGAGTGATTCCTTTTAAAAGAGGAGATGTGCTGGATCGAAATGGCACCTATCTGGCAACCAGTGAAAAGGTCTATAACTTAATCCTTGATCCCAAGCAGATTATGACTGATCCGGATTCCTATCTGGAACCCACAGTCAATGCGTTAACGGAATGCTTTGGATATGACCGGACTGAAATTATGAATCTGATTCAGGAGAAAAAGGACAAGCAGTATGTTCGTTATGCTAAGCAGCTGGCCTATGATGATAAGGACAAATACGAAAAATATATAAAAGATAAAGCAGAAGAATTGAAAAAAACCAGAAAGGCCATAAAGGGAATCTGGTTTGAGGACGAGTACAAGCGGGTATACCCTTACAATTCTCTGGCAAGTAAGATGGTTGGATTTGCCAATGGAGACGGCATGGATGGAACCGGAGGAATTGAACAGTTCTACAATTCCACACTAATGGGTGTCAACGGAAGAGAATATGGTTATTTAAATGACGACTCCAACTTAGAGAGGGTGATAAAACCGGCTTCAAACGGCAGTACGGTTGTATCCACGGTAGATGTCAATGTACAAAAGATTGTGGAAAAGTACATAGCCGAGTGGGAAGCACAGACAGGAAGCAAACGGGTAGGCGTGGTTGTAATGGATCCCAATAATGGGGAAGTTTTAGCCATGGCTGATGACAAGACCTTTGATTTAAATAAACCCCGTGATCTGCGACCCGAATTTACTTCAGATATGCTCAGGCAGCTGGGTATAAAGGAAGCGATGGATGATTATAAAAGGAAGAATCAGGATGCACAGCCCCTCACTCCGGAGACGGTTTCCCAGCATTATTCCGATGAAGAAATCATATCTCTGGGTACACAGGTGGCATGGAATCAGACCTGGCGTAATTTTTGCATCAGTGACGGCTACGAGCCAGGATCCACGGAAAAGATATTTACAGTCTCCGCAGCATTAGAAGAAGGCGCCATAACAGGAAAAGAAACGTATGAATGCAATAAGTTTCTGGAAGTGGGCGGACATAAAATCAACTGTGTCAGCAAATACGGACACGGTCTTATCACGGTAGAAGAAGGCCTTATGAAGTCATGTAACGTGGTTATGATGCGGATTGCCCAGCAGATGGGAAAAGAGAAATTCTATAAATACCAGCAGATCTTTGGGTTCGGTTCAAAGACCGGTATCGATCTGCCAGGAGAAGCGGATAATAAAACCGTCATGTACACTGCTGATACTGCAGGACCTACGGATCTTGCAACCAATGCTTTTGGACAGAACTTTAACTGCACCATGATTCAGATGGCTGCAGCCTACTGCTCAGTCATAAATGGAGGTTCTTACTACGAGCCTCATGTAGTGAAGCAGATCTTAAACGAACAGGGTTCTGTCATGAAAAAAGTTAATCCTGTGCTGGTGCGTGAGACTGTTTCTGAGTCCACCACCAAGTATATCAATGAGGCACTGTTTAAGACGGTTAACGCAGAGGGAGGCACAGGCGGCGCTGCCAGAATTGCCGGATATAAAGTTGCCGGTAAGACAGGAACGGCGGAAAAGATACCCAGGGATAAGACCAACTATTTAGTATCTTTTTGCGGTTATGCCCCATCGGATAATCCACAGGTACTGGTTTATGTGGTTGTTGATGAACCTCATGTTGAGGATCAGCCTCACAGTACTTATGCAAGCCAGATTTTTCAGAAGATTATGACAGAGATTCTTCCTTATTTAAATGTATTCCCAGATACGGAAACGGAAGGAGCACTTTCATCAGAGGATGCAGCTACCCTTCCCCAGCAGGAAGGCATTACAAGCGAGACACAGCCTTCTTCTGAAAGTGGAGAGTCTGTAGAAGAGACGACTGCACAACAGCCATCAAAAGAAGTGCCAACCATGGAAAATGGTCAGGCAGTTCCGGAAGATTTATTAAATCCAGATGAAGAATACGTAAACCGGCAGGAAGGCGAGGGTACGGATTTACCGGCAGCTCTTCCTGGTGATACCGGCGGGGGCACTGTAAGTACCCAGGCCGGGCAGGAATCCCAGCCTTCAGAATGAACTTTAAGGGAAAGTGACTCATAAAACAAGCCGAAATTCATATACTGTAACAATGATGACGATGGAGCAGCTTATGAATTCGAATAAAACACATCACAGAGAGAAAATAGCCCTCCTGTTTTTCCTGTTGTTTTTTGCCATGACAGGACTGATGGGGCGGCTTATTTTTCTAATGATCTTTCGCTCTGAGCACTACAGTGCAATGGCCTCCGATCTTCATGAAAGAGAGAGGACTATTAAAGCTGCAAGAGGCAATATTATTGATGCTAATGGGACTGTCATTGCCACAAACCGCACCGTCTGCACCATATCGGTCATTCACAATCAGGTGAAACAGCCAGATGAGGTGGTTGCGGTTCTGTCAAAGGAGCTAGGGCTTAACGAAGCAGAGATACGTAAAAAGGTAAAAAAGTACAGTTCAAGGGAAATTATTAAAACAAATGTAGACAAGGCCATGGGAGACCAGATCCGCGCATATCATCTGGCAGGAGTCAAGGTTGATGAAGATTACAAACGGTATTATCCATACGATACCCTTGCTTCCACCGTGCTTGGATTTACAGGAGGAGATAACCAGGGAATCATCGGCCTGGAGGTGAAATACGAGCAGTATTTAAAGGGACTAAACGGTAAGATCTTAACCATGTCAGATGCAGCAGGCATTGAAATTGAGAATGCGGCGGAGGACCGGATCGAGCCCATTGCAGGACAGGATCTCCATATCAGTCTGGATGTGAATATCCAGCGCTATTGTGAGCAGGCTGCCTACCAGGTAATGGAGAAAAAAGGTGCTAAAAGAGTATCCATCATTATTATGAATCCTCAAAATGGAGAGATAATGGCAATGGTGAATGCACCTGAATTTAATTTAAATGACCCGTTTACACTGAATACTGTGACGGAAGTTCCTGCAAATGACAAAGAAAAGCAGGATCTGTTAAATAAGATGTGGAGAAATCCATGCATTAATGACACTTACGAGCCAGGATCCACCTTTAAGATTGTAACTGCCGCAGCTGGACTTGAGGCAGGAGTTGTAAAACTTACCGATCAGTTTTCCTGCCCCGGCTTTCGCGTGGTTGAGGACAGAAAAATCAGATGCCATAAAGTGGGTGGCCATGGATCGGAAACCTTCCTTCAGGGCATGATGAACTCCTGTAATCCCGTACTCATCGATGTAGGACAGCGGCTTGGAGTGGATAATTATTATAAATATTTTGAACAGTTTGGCTTAAAAGGAAAGACTGGAATCGATCTGCCTGGTGAGGCATCCACAATCATGCACAAAAAAGAAGATATGGGGCTGGTAGAGTTGGCAACCGTATCTTTTGGCCAGTCATTTCAGATCACTCCCATGCAGTTAATCACCACGGCTTCTTCTATTGTGAATGGAGGAAACCGCATCACTCCTCATTTTGGAGTGAGTACAGTAAGCTCTGACGGAAAATCTGCGCATACATTCACCTATCCGGTAAAGGAGGGGATTGTATCAAAAGAAACCAGTGAAACCATGCGTTATATTTTAGAGCAGGTTGTTTCTGAGGGAAGCGGGAAAAAAGCAAAGATTGAAGGATACCGGATCGGGGGAAAAACAGCAACCTCTGAAAAGCTTCCAAGAAGCTTAAAAAAGTATATTTCATCCTTTATCGGATTTGCTCCCGCCGATAATCCCAAGGTAATTGCCCTGATCACCATTGATGAACCACAGGGTATTTATTATGGCGGAACCATTGCTGCACCTGTGATTGCCGATATTTTCAAGAACATTTTTCCTTATCTGGGAATAGAGCCAGCAGAGGAAAAATCTGTTTCTGTGTTTCGAATCAGTGGTTGATTATTCAGGCAAAAAGACGTATACTACTAACTGTGTACTTTTGATATACAAATACATAAATGATTGAGGTGTGACATGATTAACGAAACGATTTTGGCAATCATCATAGCTTTTGCCATCAGCGCAATGCTGTGTCCCATAGTAATAGGACCAGAAAGCCATTTGAAAAAACAGGGAACTCCCACCATGGGAGGACTGATTATATTAACCAGTATCATTATTACTTCTCTGTTTTACGTAAAAGATTATCCAAAGATTATCCCGGTTCTGTTTGTGACGGTAGGATTTGGTATTGTAGGCTTTCTTGATGATTATATTAAAATCGTAATGAAACGATCAGAAGGACTGACTCCTGTACAGAAGATGGCAGGTCAGCTGGTTATAACAGGTATTTTTGCTTTCTATCTGCTTCATTCCAAAGATGTGGGAACTGAAATGCTGGTTCCGTTTACAGGGGGATTTAAAAACGGCATCTATTTAAATTTTGGTATCTTATTTGTACCAGCAGTTTTTTTCATTGTAATTGGGACCGACAATGGCGTCAATTTTACAGATGGTCTTGACGGTTTATGTACCAGCGTCACTATACTGGTTGCAACATTTTTAACTGTGGTGGCCATAGGAGAAAGAACAGGAATCAGTCCCATTACCGGTGCGGTAGTGGGAAGCCTGTTAGGGTTTCTCCTCTTTAATGTTTACCCTGCCCGGGTATTTATGGGGGATACCGGTTCGCTGGGACTGGGAGGCTTTGTGGCCTCCAGCGCCTTCATGATGCAGATGCCCATATTTATTGCAATTATCGGGTTTATCTATATGATTGAGGTGTTATCTGTCATTATACAGGTAACATACTTTAAAAGAACAGGCGGGAAACGATTTTTCAAAATGGCTCCCATCCACCATCATTTTGAACTTTGCGGATGGTCAGAAACAAGGGTGGTTGCTGTGTTTGCAATTATTACAGCAGTTCTTTGCCTGCTGGCATATCTTGGATTATAGGAGAGAAACCATATGAGTCAGAAAATTTTAGTTGCAGGAAGTGGGAAAAGTGGGATTGCCGCCTCCAGGATGATTTTAAAAACCGGCGATGAGGTTGTTTTATATGACGGCAATGATGCTTTAAAAGAGGATGAGCTATTAAATAAGTTTGAGGAAAAGGATAAAATCTCCTTAATTCTTGGAGAACTGAAAAAAGGGGATTTAAAGGATATTTCACTTTGTGTAATCAGTCCTGGCATCGGGCTTGATGCACCTTTTGTATCTGTTTTAAAAGAAGAGAGTATTCCCATCTGGAGTGAAATACAGCTGGCATACCATCATGCAAAAGGAAGGCTGGTTGCCATTACGGGAACCAACGGAAAGACCACTACCACTGCGCTTACAGGCCAGATCATGAAAGCATTTTACGATCAGGTTTATGTTGTGGGAAATATCGGAATTCCTTATACAGAAGAGGCACTTAAAACTGCGGAAGATTCTGTGACTGTTGCGGAAGTCAGCAGCTTTCAGCTGGAGACCATTACCGATTTTCGTCCAGATGTCAGCGCAATTTTAAACATTACGCCTGATCATTTAAACCGTCATAAAACTATGGATTGTTACATAAAAGTGAAAGAAAGCATCACCGCAAACCAGACAGAAAAAGATTGCTGTGTTTTAAATTATGATGATCTTGAACTCCGGCAATTCGGAGAGTTGATGACCCCACGGGCCGTTTATTTTAGCAGCAGAAAACCTTTAACAGAGGGTTACTGTATGGATGGGGATATGATTATCCGCAATCATGACGGCAAGCGGGAAGAGATTGTAAACACTCGTGAATTACAGCTTCTGGGGCGTCATAACCATGAGAATGTGATGGCTGCCATTGCCATAGCCTCGGAACTGGATGTTCCCATGGAAGTAATTAAAAAAGCTGTCTGTGAGTTCCGGGCAGTGGAGCACAGAATTGAGTTTGTTGCTGAAAAAGCAGGAGTTAAGTATTACAATGATTCCAAAGGCACCAATCCGGATGCAGCGATTCAGGCAGTGAAAGCCATGCCTGGGCCGACGATTCTTATTGCAGGAGGATACGATAAAAATTCCGAATATGACGAGTGGATTGAATCCTTTGACAAAAAAGTGAAACATATGGTACTTCTTGGCCAGACCAGGGAGAAAATCGCAGAATGTGCAGCAAGGCATGGGTTTACCAATGTAATGTATGCGGAAGATATGCAGGAAGCAGTAAGAGTCTGTGCCTCCTATGCAAACACAGGAGATTATGTACTGCTCTCTCCGGCATGCGCAAGCTGGGGAATGTTTAAGTGTTATGAGGAGCGGGGAGAGATTTTTAAAGAATGTGTCCGCAATCTTTAAGTATGAGCGGGCATTGTAATTTGAATGGCGAGGAGGAATGGTATGGCGGAAAAAAGGCCCGTAGTGAAGAAAAAAAGGCCGCGCCGTTTTTATGACTACAGTCTGCTGTTCACTGTTATATTTCTGTCTGTTTTCGGTCTGGTTATGATATATAGTTCCAGCTCTTACGCAGCCCAGTTAAAGTTTGGCAATGCATCATTTTTCATGATGAAGCAGGCAAAGATTGCTCTGGGCGGATTTATCCTGATGATCGTAATTTCGAAAATGGATTACCACTGGTACGGGAAATTTGCAGTGTTTGCCTATGTGCTTTCATACGTTTTAATGATCGCCGTTTCCCTTTTTGGTAAAAAATTTAATGGAAAACGCAGATGGCTGGGGGTAGGAAACCTGACATTTCAGCCTACGGAGTTTGTAAAAATTGCTCTCATAGTAATGCTGGCTATTATGATTGTACAGATGGGAAAAAACATCAATACAAAAAACGGAGTGGGGCTTATTATTGTAACAACTTTGCCTATCGCGGGAATTGTTGCTGCAAACAATTTGAGCTCTGGTATCATTATTGTGGGAATTGCGTTTGTCATGCTGTTTGTGGCATGTAAAAAGAAATGGCCGTTTTTTGCCTGCGGCTGTGCAGGAGTGGGGCTTTTGGCATTTGCCAGTCCCATTGCCACGGTTCTTGAAAAGTTAAATATTCTTCACGATTACCAGCTGGGAAGAATACTTGTCTGGCTGGAACCGGAGGCATACCCTTCTACCGGAGGTTATCAGGTGCTGCAGGGACTTTATGCAATTGGTTCCGGAGGTCTGGTAGGAAGAGGTCTGGGTGAGAGTATACAGAAGATGGGATTTGTGCCTGAGGCACAAAATGATATGATATTTTCCATTATCTGTGAAGAGCTGGGCCTTTTTGGTGCGGTATCCGTAATTTTGATTTTTCTGTTCATGATATACCGTTTTATGCTGATTGCGGATAATGCACCGGATCTGTTCGGCGCACTATTGGTGGTCGGGGTTATGGGACACATTGCCATACAGGTTATCTTAAATATTGCCGTTGTAACCAATACCATACCCAATACTGGAATTACCCTTCCCTTTATCAGTTACGGGGGAACCTCGGTTCTGTTTCTTATGGCTGAAATGGGCATGGTTTTAAGTGTTTCCAACCAGATTAGACTGGAAAAATAGCTGGATATGAAACCATTCTCTCACTTATAACATAGGATAGTATATAAGAAACCATGGGAGGTACCGGTTTGTCAGTCATACAGGTCCAGGGGTTACGATCCTTAAAAGGTGAGATAAAAATTCAGGGTTCCAAAAATGCTGTTCTGCCGATTATGGCGGCAGCGGTTCTCCATAAAGGTACTACAGTGATTCATAATGTCCCCAGGATACAGGATGTGTTCTGTATGCTGGGGATACTTGAGCGTATCGGGTGTATTTACAGTCTTGACGGACAGGAAGAGTATATAAAAAGCATGCGTTCCTCTATTATATTATCAGGCCCCCTTCTTGGGAGACTGGGTGATGCTGTCACCAGTTTTCCGGGAGGATGTTCCATCGGGCAAAGACCCATTGATCTTCATCTGGCCGCGTTTCGTGCGCTGGGTGCAGTGATTGAGGAAAAAGATGAGAAACTGAGTGCATCTGCAAAGACACTTGTGGGCGCTGATATTTACTTTCCGTTTCCTAGTGTGGGAGCTACGGAAAATGCCCTGATGGCAGCTGTTTACGCGAAAGGAATCACCGTCATACATGGAGCGGCAAAAGAGCCGGAGATTACTTCTCTCTGTGAATTCTTAAACAACATGGGTGCTATCATTCACGGAGCCGGAACCTCCAGACTTGCTGTGACCGGAGTAACAGGCTTACATGATTCTGAATTTATCGTGGCAGGGGACCGCATTGTGGCAGGTACTTATTTAACAGCAGTGATGGCAGCGGAAGGAAATGTTTTGCTGGAAGGGATCTGTCCGGGCCATTTGACTGCTGCGCTCTCTCTTGCAGAAAGAATGGGAGCTGAGTTAAAGCTATTTAAAAATCAGCTGGAGATTTCCATGAGAGGACGTCCTGACTGTGTGGATGTTGTAACCGAACCTTACCCGGGTTTTCCAACGGATCTTCAATCTCAGGTGATGGCAGTGATGGCATCGGGATCTGGCTGGGGAAGAGTGGAGGAGACGATTTTTGAAGGCAGGTTCGGTGCAGCAAATGAGCTTAAAAAACTGGGGGCAGATATCGTCATAGAGGGTAAACGGGCGATTGTACATGGGCTGTATCCTCTAAAAGGAAATTGTGTAACTGCTCCTGATCTAAGAGGCGGAGCTGCCCTTGTGGTGGCAGGGCTTGCAGGCGAAGGCGTGACGGAGATTTCTGAATGCCACCACATTGAGCGGGGGTATGAGAACATTTGCCGGGATTTAAGCAGTCTTGGAGCTGCAATCAGAGGTAAGGAATGAAAAACTTCAAAAAGAGCAGAAGAAAAATGATAGTTGCAATCATAGCAGTATTCTTTCTGGCTGGGACAGCGGTTTTTTTGTCACTGCAGATCAGAAATATTACAGTAACCGGCAACAAGAAATATACTTCAGATCAGATCATAGACTTATTATTTAAAGATGGCTGGGACCGGAATGCGATTACCTGTTTCTACAAGGACCGTTTTCGGGAACACGAACAGATTCCCTTCGTGGAAGATTACAAAATCGTATTCCAGAGCCCCGTCAGCATAGAAGTGATTGTGTATGAGAAATCCGTGGTCGGCTATGTTTCCTATATGGGCAGCTATATGTATTTTGATAAAGACGGAATTATTGTGGAAAGTTCCAGCGGAAAACTGACAGGGATTCCATGGATTACGGGGCTTAAGTATGGGCATATCGCTCTGCACCAGCCCCTCCCCGTGGAGGATCCCAAAGTATTTGGCCAGATCCTGACCCTGACTCAGCTTTTATCAACCCATAAAATCCCAGTGGATGAGATCCGCTATGATTCTGGCGGCAATGCAACTCTTGTGATGGGAACCATCAGAGTTTACCTTGGAAGCAATGACCAGATGAACGGAAAAGTTTCAGAACTAAGTGATCAGCTTCCGGTTTTAGGTGGATTAGCTGGCACGCTGTATCTGGATACATATGAGGAGGCAGAAACTGTCAATTCTTATCGGTTTGTGAAGGATAAGTGAATTTACATAATTTGTCTGGAATTTTGTTAAAAAAATGGTTGATATTTTTTACAAAATAAAATATTATATTAAATAGGTTTATACAGTAAGCTGTATATGGTTAAAGGAGGATATAATCTTGTTAGAGATTAAAATAAATGAGGCGGATAACGCTGCAAGAATTCTGGTGATCGGTGTAGGCGGTGCCGGAAACAATGCAGTTAACCGCATGATTGATGAGAATATAGCAGGTGTGGAATTTTTCGGAATTAATACGGACAAGCAGGCGTTGCAGTTTTGCAAGGCGCCCACAGCCATGCAGATCGGTGAAAAACTGACCAAGGGACTTGGTGCAGGTGCAAAACCGGAAATTGGCGAAAAGGCAGCACAGGAGAATGCGGACGAGCTGGCTCAGGTCATGAAGGGTGCTGATATGGTATTCGTTACATGCGGTATGGGAGGCGGAACTGGAACTGGTGCGGCCCCCGTTGTTGCTAAGATTGCAAAAGATATGGGAATCTTAACCGTTGGTGTTGTAACAAAGCCGTTTCGTTTCGAAGCCAAAACACGTATGTCTAATGCAGTTAACGGTATTGAACGCTTGAAAGAAAGTGTAGATACGCTGATCGTAATCCCTAACGACCGTCTTCTTGAGATCGTGGACAGGCGTACCACCATGCCTGATGCTTTAAAAAAGGCGGATGAAGTACTTCAGCAGGCAGTTCAGGGTATTACAGATTTGATTAATGTACCAGGACTGATTAACTTGGATTTTGCTGATGTTCAGACCGTTATGACAGATAAAGGTATTGCACACATTGGTATCGGCCGTGCAAAGGGCGACGAGAAGGCTTTAGAGGCAGTGAAACAGGCAGTATCCAGCCCGCTTCTTGAGACAACCATTGAAGGCGCAACTCATGTGATCATTAATATCTCCGGAGATATCAGCCTGATTGAGGCCAATGAAGCAGCCAGCTATGTACAGGAGATGGCAGGAGATGACGCAAATATTATTTTCGGTGCCATGTATGATGAGAATGCACAGGATGAAGCAAGCATTACTGTCATTGCAACCGGACTTGATATGCATAGTGAGACACCTGTATCCAAGGTTATGACTAATTTCTCCAATCCAAACTTTAAGCAGCCCAAAGCAGTGCCACAGGCAGCCAGTCAGGAAGCAGCAGCAACGACTGCAGCAAATCCTGGATACAATCAGAACTCTAACCAGAACTATGGCAACACCAATAATTATTCCGGACAGGCTTATCCCAATAACCAGAATGCCGGTAATTACAGCAACCCCAATTATAACAATCCCAATTATAGTAAGCAGCCCAACTACGGACAGGGAACGCCCCAGAATGCACCACAGGGGAATGGTCAGCCTTACCGTCCGACTGTGAACAAAGAAGTACAGATCAATATTCCTGACTTTTTAAGAAATAAAAGATAAATAGTTGATACATAGCAGGCAGGTTCCCGTGAACCTGCCTCTTTTTAAAAGGAGAACATCATGTTAAAGGATGAAAAAGACTGGGAACTTTCAGATGATTATTATACAGAACAGGAGAGTGAGAAGAAACTTTCTTTGGAAGACTTCATCATGGATCAGGTTAAAGAGGGGGATACACTTAATAATCCTCCACAGTCTGACGAAGTATTAAAAAAGACCATAGAGGATGTTCATAAAGTTCTGACACTTGCAAAGGATGGAATGAGCATTCAAAAAATCGGCGAATTAACAGGTTTGGATGAAACATACATTTATGATATCCAGGTTTGTGCGCAGGGCTTCAGGGAGGATGATGAGATTGCAGTGGCTCATTTAGTTCTGGGCTAAAATAGGGGGAAACAAAAGATGATGAGAAAGATTTGTCCGGTCTGTGATCTGCCGTTGAATGAGATCAATTACTGTTCCAGATGCAGGCGTGTGGTTAAAAAGCCTGTTAACTGGGAGGTGAATTATACATTAAATGAAAAAAAGGACCTGGCATCTTTGCCAGTAAGCCATTTGCCGGTGAATCAGCCTGTTCCCAGAGATTCAATGCTTGGGAAAGGAAAGTCCAATGTATTACTGTTTCTTGTAATTGGGATTGCTCTAATTTTCACTCTGGCCGGTATCGTGATCAGCTGTGCTGTTAATGCAACCTCATTAGAAAACAGCTATGAGACAGCAGTGGGATATGATGATTATGGATTTCGGGATTTAGATGAAGCAGAGGTACTTGCTGCGGGAGAACACTGCAGCGGATTCGATCACTTTGAAACCGACGGAAGAGAAATTTCGAATTCCATGACTCAGTTCCTGGAAAAAGAAGAGTATGGCTACAGGATCGGTTCCCAGGAGACTTATGGGGATAATTATGAGATGAACCAGGACGGCGGTGCGCTGACTTTTTATGAAACGGTGGATAGCGTTTATCTAGTACCGAAAATAACTGAGGATGTCAATTCTGAAGAGGAAGAGTATGAGTACGTAGATATTAATTATGATACGGCTACCGGTGAGCTGCACCGATATGTGTCTTATTTAAAGAATCCGGAAGCGACGCTGGCATACTTAGAACAATTTTTGCTATACACAGAGGCAGGGTGCGGAATTGCGGCAGAACAAAGTAGTGTTGCCTCAATTATGGAGCAGGCACAGGCAAGGCTGAACCAGTCGGAAGGAGCTTATATACTGGAGGGAATCTTCGATGTAAATTTATATATTTATGAAGACCGGATCCAGGTTTATGTATCCTACAACAATCCTGAGACTGTGAAAAATCAGGAAACTTAACATCCAGAACCTGCTATTGACAGAAAATAGCTGATCTGATATAATAATACCAATCGCAAAAGGGAGTAGCTTCCACCGAAAGGTTGGATAAGCGTGCGTCAGGACGATAAAGAGATTTATCCGCATACTTATGAAATGTCAAGACTTTTACTGATACCGTCAGGTACCGGCAAGGGTCTTTTTTTATACTTTTTTTGCGAGAGACTCCAAAAAAGAAAGAGAGGAATTAATTGATGGAAACAGTTAATCCAAAAGGAACGGAACAATTAAGAAAAATCCGGAAGCTGATAAAGAAATCCGGATTAGTAGTTTTACTCGTTGTGGCGGTTCCTGTAATAGCATTTGGCGCTGTCTATAATGTACAGGAGCAGGAACAGGCGGTGGTGACCACCTTAGGCATTCCAAGAACGGTGGCCGAACCGGGACTACATTTTAAGATCCCATTTGTTCAGAATGTGCATAAGGTGAATACCACCATACAGGGATTTGCCATTGGCTACGATCCCGGTGATAATGAAAGCAAGGAAGAAGATTCCCTGATGATTACCAAGGATTATAATTTTGTAAACGTGGATTTCTATGTGGAATATAAAGTTTCAGATCCGGTGAAGGCAATCTATGCTTCTAAGGATCCGCTGATTATTCTTCAGAATGTATCAAAAAGCAGTATCCGTACGGTCATTGGCAGTTACGATGTGGATTCGGTGCTGACCAATGGGAAAAATGAGATTCAGTCTAAAGTAAAAGAAATGATTACGGCAAAGCTGGAAGAACACAATGTGGGGCTTACCGTAATTAATGTCACCATTCAGGATTCAGAGCCGCCGACAAAGGAGGTAATGGAAGCGTTTAAGGCAGTGGAAACAGCCAAACAGGGAAAAGAGACAGCAATTAACAATGCAAATAAGTACCGCAATGAAAAGCTTCCCGAGGCAACTGCCCAGACCGATAAGATTCTACAGGAAGCCGAGTCCACTAAAGCCAAAAGGATTAATGAGGCCAGTGCAGAGGTGGCGAAATTCAATGCTATGTATGCGGAATATATAAAAAATCCGGAAGTGACTAAAAAACGAATGTTCTATGAAACAATGGAAGATGTTCTTCCAAACATGAAAGTAATCATTGATGGTACGGACCAGACCAGTACTATTCTTCCTCTTGACAGCTTTACAGGAGGAGTAACCAGTGAAAAGAAGGAGAATAAGGAATGAAAAAATTAAAAACAGCTATGGCATTACTGATTGCGGCAGCTGCAGTAGTGGTGTTTTCCGGATCGGTGGTGGTAACCAATGAAAATGAATTCAAACTGATACGGCAGTTCGGAAGAGTAGAGAAGGTGATTGATGCACCAGGTATCTCATACAAGATACCATTTATCCAGACAGTAGATACCCTGCCAAAACAAATTCTTATTTACGATCTGGCGGCTTCCGATGTGATTACAATGGATAAAAAAACCATGCTCAGTGACAGTTACGTACTCTGGCGGATTGAAGATCCACTAAAATTTGCACAGTCACTGAATTCTTCTCTTACCGGTGCAGAGAGCAGAATTGATACGGTAGTTTATAACTCAGTAAAGAATGTAATTAGCAGTATGGCACAGAATGAAGTCATAAGCAGCCGGGCTGGGGAATTGTCACAGGCGATCATGGATAATACAGGAGAGAATATGGGACAGTATGGGATTCGCCTGCTGGCGGTGGAAACGAAGCGTCTGGATCTTCCGGCGGATAATAAAACGGCCGTGTATGAACGAATGATCTCAGAGCGAGCCAAGATAGCGGCCACATTCACTGCAGAAGGTCAGGCAGAGGCCCAAAAGATACAAAATACAACAGACCGTGAAATTGCCATCAGTATTTCTGATTCCCAGGCAAAGGCGGCGTCAATCACATCGGAGGGAGAAGGGGAATATATGAGAATTATGGCGGACGCGTATCTTGATCCCCAAAGATCGGATTTCTATTCCTTTGTACGATCGTTAGAAGCGGCTAAGAAATCCCTTTCCGGAGATGGGAATACATTAATTCTCCCAGGGGGCTCTCCACTTGCCAGGATATTTACAGGTCAGTAAAATTAGGAATACTACCGGTTGCGGGAAAAAGTTTTTTATGGTAAAGTGTTAAAATAAAAGAAGCCGAGGATAGGAGATTGACAGAATGAAGATTACAGATATATTGAGCCAGGGAAAGCCGACCTTATCTTTTGAAGTGTTCCCGCCTAAGACAGAGGATAAGTATGATTCTGTTGAGAAAGCTGCTGCTGAGATAGCAAAACTGAAACCAGCCTTTATGAGCGTCACATACGGCGCCGGAGGAGGAACCAGTAAGTATACCGTGGATATCGCTTCTGCGCTCCATCATGAGTATCATGTTACGGCTTTGGCCCATTTAACCTGTGTCTCCTCTACCAAAGAAAAGGTGCGTCAGGTGCTGGGTGAACTTAAGGAAGCAGGGATAGAAAACGTGCTGGCTTTAAGAGGCGACATTCCCACCGATGCCCCTGATAAGCGGGAATACAACTATGCATCAGAGCTGATTCGGGAGATCAAGGAAACCGGTGATTTCTGCATTGGAGCCGCCTGTTATCCGGAGGGTCATGTGGAATCAGCCAACAAAACTATTGATATGGATTATCTGAAACAGAAGGTGGAGGCAGGATGTGATTTTGTTACCACCCAGATGTTTTTTGATAATAACATCTTATATAATTACTTATACCGCATACGGGAGAAGGGGATCACAGTTCCCGTAGTTGCGGGGATTATGCCTGTAACCAATGTAAGGCAGATTATACGAAGCTGCCAGCTTTCCGGAACCTATCTGCCCACCCGGTTTAAGGCCATTGTTGACCGGTTCGGGGATGATCCTGCAGCCATGAAGCAGGCAGGAATCGCTTATGCAACGGAACAGATCATTGATTTAATTGCAAACGGTGTCAATGCCATTCATGTTTATTCCATGAATAAGCCTGATGTGGCTTTAAAGATCAAGGAAAATCTTTCGGAGATACTGTAATCCGTGAAGCAGCAGGTCCGTTTCTGTAAAAGAGCGGACCTGTTTTATCAGGAGAGATGGGAGGGATAAGAATGGAGATTAGTCGGAAGGAAATTCTTAGATATTTGGGATATGGAAATACGGAAGGCGATGAAACGGTAAGTGCATTAATTGAAGAAGCCTTAGAAGAACTTCTGGCAGCTGCATCACCGAAAAGCATTTACAGGTCATATCCCGTAACACTGCTGCCTGAAAATGAAATTGATTTTACAGTTTTCCGCACAAAAAGCCGGAATTTAGGCAAGAATCTGGCTGACTGCGAAGAAGTCATATTATTTGCGGCTACACTGGGAACCGGTGTGGATGTACTGCTCCACAAATATACCAGACTTCAGATGAGCAAGGCAGTCATCATGCAGGCTGCTGCTGCTGCAGTGATTGAAGAATACTGTGACGAAGAAAACCGTAAACTAAAACAGGAATATGAGGCCAGGGGTTTCTATTTAAGGCCCAGATTCAGTCCGGGTTACGGCGATTTTTCATTGGAATGTCAAAAAGAGATCACAACAGTTTTGGAAACACCCAAGCGGATTGGCATCATGCTTACGGAAAGTCTGCTAATGACTCCCTCCAAATCCGTAACGGCGGTTATGGGAGTCAGCAAAAAGCCTTACCGGTGTGAGATAAAAGGGTGTGAATCCTGCGGGAAGAAGGACTGTGCATACCGGAGGTAGGAAAAGAAACCGAATGCAGATGGAGGAATGTATGACAGCAATTTTAGAAGAAGTTAAAAATAGAATCCTTTTTTTTGACGGCGGAATGGGCAGCCTTCTACAGGCCAACGGCTTAAAACCCGGTGAACTGCCGGAAACCTGGAATGTAACGCATTCTGACTTAATTGTGAAGCTTCATAGAGATTATCTGGAAGCAGGTGCAGATATAATTAAAACCAATACCTTTGGTGCAAATGGTTTAAAATATAATCAGAATAAGGAATTTGATTTAGACCAGATTGTGACGGTTGCTATGAAGAATGCAAAGGAAGCGGTGGATACTGCCGCTTATGCCAAAGGAAGAAAAAAGGGAGCGGTTGCCCTTGATATCGGTCCCACCGGCAAGCTCTTAAAGCCCTTAGGAGATCTTGATTTTGAAGATGCCTATGAGCTGTTTTCCCAGGTGGTAAGAATCGGTGAACGGGAAGGCGCGGATCTCATTCTCATTGAAACCATGAGCGACAGCTATGAAGCAAAGGCAGCAGTTCTGGCAGCAAAAGAAAACAGCAGCCTGCCTGTTTTTGTAACAATGATCTTTGATGACAAGGGTAAGCTCTTAACCGGCGGTAATGTGGAGTCCACAGTGGCTCTTTTAGAAGGCCTGGGAGTTGATGCTTTGGGAATTAACTGCGGTCTTGGTCCTGTTCAGATGAAGGGCATATTAGAGGACATCATGAAGATCGTTTCGATTCCGGTCATCGTAAACCCCAATGCCGGTCTTCCAAGAAGTGAAGGCGGAAAGACGGTTTATGACATCGATGCCGATGAATTTGCCAGAGTAATGAAGGAGATTACGGAGACAGGAGCCTGCATCATCGGCGGCTGCTGCGGAACGACTCCGGAGCATATTGAAAAAATGGTAGCCTTGTGTAAGGACCAGCCGGTCAGACTTCCGGTTAAAAAGAAACGGACGGTCATTTCTTCCTATGCCCAGGCGGTAGTCATAGATAAGGATCCTGTTATAATAGGAGAGCGCATTAATCCTACGGGAAAATCGAAGTTTAAACAGGCATTAAAGGATCATAACCTGGAGTACATTTTAAAAGAGGGTGTTCTCCAGCAGGACAACGGTGCTCATGTGCTTGATGTAAACGTGGGACTTCCTGAGATTGACGAGCCCTCCATGATGGTAGAAGTGGTGAAAGAACTGCAAAGCATTATTGACCTGCCTTTACAGATCGACACCTCCAATATGACTGCCATGGAACGTGCCATGAGAATCTATAACGGAAAGCCTCTGATCAATTCCGTCAATGGTAAGAAAGAGGTAATGGAAGCCATCTTCCCGCTTGTAAAACGGTATGGAGGAGTGGTGGTAGCTCTGGCTCTTGACGAAGACGGAATTCCGGAAACGCCTGAGGGAAGAATTGCCGTATCCAGAAAGATCTATGACACGGCAGCCGGATATGGTATCGGGAAAGAGGATATTATCATTGATGCCTTATGTATGACGGTCAGCTCTGACAACAAAGGGGCCATTACAACTCTTGAGACTGTGAGACGGGTAAGAGATGAGTTAGGGGGAAAAACCATACTTGGAGTATCCAATATCTCCTTTGGCCTGCCTCAGAGAGAGATTGTCAATGCCGCATTCTTTACCATGGCGTTGCAGAACGGATTAAGCGCCGCTATTATAAATCCAAACTCAGAGGCCATGATGCGTTCTTATTACAGCTACCGTGTTCTTGCAGATTTAGATCCCCAGTGCAGCAATTATATCAGCATCTACAGTGGAAATGTAGCTGTTCTTGGTGAAGTAAAGAGGCAGACAGGTGATCAGAAGACCGCAGGAGAAAACGGAAAAGATTTGACCTTACGGGAAAGCATAAAAAAAGGATTAAAGGACAGAGCTTATGCTGCAGTCTCTGAACTTCTGGAAAACAACGAGCCCCTTACAATCATTAGTGAAGAGATGATTCCGGCCCTGGATGAGGTTGGAAAAGGCTTTGAGAAGGGAACGGTATTTCTTCCCCAGCTTCTGATGAGTGCTGAGGCTGCAAAGGCGGCCTTTGAGGTCATAAAGGAGAGATTGGCCAAAAGTGGAGAAGTGGAAAAGAAAAAGGGAACGGTAATCCTTGCGACTGTAAAGGGAGATATTCACGATATCGGGAAAAACATTGTGAAGGTTCTTCTGGAAAATTATAGCTATGAAGTACTGGATCTTGGAAAAGATGTTCCCCCTGAAACCATTGTAAAGACTGCCATAGAACGGAATGTAAAGCTGGTGGGGTTAAGTGCACTCATGACCACCACGGTTCCAAGTATGGAAGAAACAATCCGGCAGCTTCGCACCCGGGCGCCTCTTGCAAAGGTTATGGTTGGCGGTGCAGTTCTCACAAAAGAGTATGCCATGACAATTGGCGCAGACCAGTATTGCCGGGATGCCATGGCATCCGTGAATTATGCCGAGGATATATTTGAAGTAAAATAAGGTGCCTCATTGACAAATAACGAATGAATGGTACAATAAAACTTGATAATATATCTGGAGGTA
>JAQSYE010000133.1 GCA_029256305.1 Lacrimispora sp.
TTCAAACCGATAACAATGCTCAAGAAGCCAAATCTCATCTAATTGCTTTTCAACTGCTTTGTTAACAAATTGATTTACCCATTCATACGTATATTCTCCTCGTTCAATCTACCATACTGCCACTTCCTTATCTAATTTTTTGTTAGAGAAAATACCTTCACAAATAAAATATTCAAATATCTAGTCGGCTATGCAATAGAATATAATGTGGAGCATCAATACGAAACTTAATACCAACTGATTTATCCCGCTACTTTAGAAATAAAAACGGGACTATTCGTTGCCATAGATTTCTCTACTTTACCAATAGTCCCGCCCTAAAATAACCATATTTATAATAATTTATTTCTTATCTTCAAACAAGACCCAAATTGGAAAATCATAAATAGTTTGATCTCCAATTGCAGTAAATGAAATTTTACAATAAATAGGTTCTTTGGAAAACTCATTAAAATCATCGTATAAATATGGAACGAAGCTGGCACGACCATTTTCAAGATCAGTCACATAATCGCCTACAGCTTCTAGTTTCGAATTATAGACAAATGAAATAATGTAAGTTGCATTTGCATCAGTTGTAACTACATCAAAAAATTGGTACCGATACTTACTACATTCTTCAGGTTTCTGAACAACAATCACCGTTCTGGTCTCTCCGTTTATTGTCATGTCTCTTGTCTCAATAAAACCTGGTACCATAATCTGGTATCTTTCATCTCCCACGTTAATAGCCTGATCCTCAGCAGCGCTTGCAGGTATAATCATCATACAAGTAAGTAAAATCGTTACAAATATAGCCTTTAAAAATCTCTTCATACTTTAGCCCCCTTTTTAAACATAATATTATATTATATATACATAGGCTCTTTTGATAAGTTTTCAAAATCGTCATCTAAGAATGGAACATAGCTGACGCGACCATTCTCAAGATCAGTCATTAAATCGCCTGCATATTCCTGATTCAACTTACAAACAGTTGAAGTAATGGATACTGCATTCGTATCAGTTGTCACAACATCAAAAAAACGATACTTATTCTCAGCATTTTTTTCTGGTTTTTGAACAACGATTACCGATGTGGTCTGTCCATTAATTGTCATATCTCGTGCTTCAATAAAACCTGGTACCATAATCTGATATCTTTCATCTCCCCAGTTAACAGCCTGGTCTTCAGCTGCACTTGCAGGTATAATCATCATACCAGCAAGTATAATTGTTGCAAATATAACTCTAAAAAACCCCTTCATACATTAAACCTCCTTTTTTTATCATAATATCATATTAAATCCTTGTTTACAATTATTTCCAATAAAATTATATAAATATTCCCACAATTGAGCGGTTTCTGCTCTCCACTACTGCTTTATCGCCATTTAATAGGCCACACGCTGCTCATTGTGCCCACAATTCATATAATGTTCATAATATTTCTTCAGATCATCTCCATATAGAGCAACCAGATCCGAATTATTGTCTTTGTAAATCTTCACATCAAAAGTGCTGCAGCCTTTTCGTCCCTCTGCCATTCCGCTGTTAACAAAGTGCTCTAATAACTTTTGTCCATTGCTTCCAACTGTGGTTTGAAGATCCGGATTATTATTATAATAATAAGTGGGTTCAAATACCAGTTTATAATCTTCTGCTTTTAATACTACCTCTGCCTTCGTCTCTGGCGCAGAAGTACTCTGTTTTTCAGATGAAACATTACTGTTGCTACTATTATCATACGGACATACTCCACCTGGATGCAAATGAGCGGAATACCCGTGATGGTAATGGTAACTGCCTAGACCGCTTTTGTTTTGGTTGTCATGGTGTCCCCCTTGTGAATCTGTCCTTCCCGAATGCGCCTGGGCAGTTATAATGTTATTTCCGTATATTGTTTGCGTACAACCAAGAATTAGAAATGCAGCCAAGAATATAGCGATTCTCTTCCCTTTTTGGGACTTTAATTCAGAGTTTCTTTTAATGATTTTATTCTCTGTACTCATATATTACTTCCCCCTTGTCTATTTTCTTTAAATATAACATATGGAAAATTATATTACAAATATATAATAAAACTATTTATATAAATAAAAAATGACAAAACTTTACCATTTAATTTTGGTATTTTAATGTTTTGTCATTTTTAATAATAAAATTTATGTAATTAATTATATTTATATCCCTGGACCCGCGCTTGTCTCTGGCTCCGTTGTAACTCCTTCGTCTGAAGTTTTATCAGAGCTTACTGGCTCTTTCGCTTCGTTTGTTGTTTCTTCTTTTGTATCAGGAACTTTTGCTCCAGGCCCGATCAGACTTCCGTCTTCATTAGTCGGCGCTTTACCATTCTCCTGCTCTTTCGTCTCTGATACGGTTGTTTCCTTTACTGTCTCTTTGGTTTCTTCTGTCGTTTCAACAACAGCCTCTGTCTGTGCTGGAGCTGTTTCTACAGCAGCATCCTTTTGTTTCTTGCCTTTTTTTCCGCTGGAGCTGCCTCCAGACGGAGCATTTTTACCAGGTTCTGAAATACCGGTCTCTTTTGAAATCGCCGCACTGATTTTCTTTACTGTGGAGGAAGGAGTATAGTTTTCCTGACCATACAGGAACTGATGCAGCTGCACTACGTTGCTCTCCAGTGTGCTTGCTATTACACAGTCCATTTTCCCAATTTTCATGGTAGTTCGTGAAAATGGGAAGCCAGCAGTTTCACCGATGTGATATTTGCTGATGCCCTTTGCAATCGCCAGAATATCATTCATGCCGACACTGGTGGAAATCTGCGGGAAAACTGTTGCTACCAGTGTTTTCCTCGTGGCGAAATCAGCATTTTTCGCTTTTTCCATTGCCAGATTTACGACTTTTCTCTGACGCTCGGTTCGGTTAAAGTCAGTATCCATCAGACGCAGTCTTGCGTAAGCGACTGCTTGTACACCATCTAAATGATTCATTCCGGCATGTTTTAGCTGGTGGGAACCAACTCCCGTGGAATTTACTGTTTCTGTGATGAAACCGTTTATGTAAGCAAATTCTGAGTCTGTGATTTCCAGATCAATTCCTCCAAGAATATTAATGGCATCTGCTACGGACTTCCAGTTGAATGTTGCATAATCGTCAATGCTTAAATCTAAATTCTCGTTAAGGGCTTCCATGGCTTGTTTGTGCCCACCCTTAAAGTATGCCTCATTAATTTTATGATAAGTGCCCTTGCTGTTAATCTTTAAGTAGGTATCCCGGTAAACAGATAACAGCTTGATTTCACCAGTTTCCTTATTAATATTGCAAAGCATCTCCACATCCGACAAGGCGCCTTTATCTAAGTTTCCATCTCTGGAATCTACGCCAAAAACGGCAATTGTCCAATAACCCTTCTGATGGGTTCTCTGTTTAAAAAGAAATATAGCTGCAATCAGCAATGCAGCAATGACAACTAATCTAATTATAATTTTGTGCTTTTTATGATGCCTTTTTTTCTTTTTGTAGTTCGCACTGGTCTGCTGGTCGCTGTACCTGGCCCGCGGGTTCCTTCCATCACCAGTACTGTAATAGGTTCTGTCACCGTGCGGGGCCTGTATTGGTTCCTGTGACTGACGACTCTTTCGTTCCGTTGTATGTTGTATAGGCTTCTCACGCATTCTGCCGTTATCGCTTCTTTTCTTTCGGGCCCTCATACGGTCTAATTCATCCTCATGATCCATGACTCTGTCCTCAATCCTTTCCCATGTTGTCTCAGACAACCCCACATATTCTAACAGAAATCCAACTCTTATTTCTTGCTTTTCTCTTAATTTTATCGGTCAATCAAGAATCTTTTATAAGTTTCGGATAAAACCGGGGTGGGGTGAAAAATTGAGTACTCAGAAAAGAGTTTGGAAGGTAGAATAAAAGGGGGAAGATGAGGATTCAGATATGAAATCAGATGAGAATTTAGATGATAGTGCTTTATTAACCGGTTGCTAAAGCGGCATCCGATAAGACCAGAGTTTCGATAGCCGCTGCCACCCCATCCTCTTCATTGGATCTGGTTACCAGACGTGCATTTTTCTTAATTACATCAGATCCATTATCCATGGCAACCGTGTAGCCAAGCGGTAGAATGAGCATGGATAAATCATTTTCACTGTCCCCCATAGCGAGGATTTCTCTGGGATGAATTTTGGCATTTATTGCATATTCAAGCAGTGCATTTCCTTTTTGTGCATAAAAATGTGTTATTTCAAGATTCGTAGCCGCAGAGGAAGCAATAGAGATTCCTTCTTCCTTTTCCAGGCAGGAACGGATATAGGAAAGAACCTGAGGGTCCTCATGTACGATTGACATTTTATAAATGTCGGTTTCAGAATGAAGCAGAACCTCTTCTGATACAAACTGAAAACGTTTCACAATGGTTTCAAAGGTGTGTTCTTCAGAAACCATGGAAAGAAAAATTTTATTTTCAAAACTTGCCTTAAATTCTTCCGGACTGGAGGTTGTATAACTGCCTTCATCCGTCATAAAATCATAAAGTACAGAAAATGGCTGGCAGATGTTCAGAATGCGGCTAATCTGACTCTTAAACAAAGTCTGCTTGCGGATTTGTTCTCCTTCGCTGCTAAAAACAGCTGCGCCATTCATGCAAATGATGTCACAGGATATTCCCGCCTCCTTTAAAGGTGCATAAGCATCTGCATAATTGCGGCCAGTGCATACAACAAATCCAATGTTTCTCCTGTTCAGCGCATGAACTGCCGCCTGATTTTTTAAAGATACTTTTCCATAACGGTTTAAGAGTGTCCCATCCATATCGGAAGCAACTAATCGTATCATATATTTTTATCCTTTCTTATCCACTATTTTTCTTGCGATGTCGGGATAATTGGTTATAATGGCTCCAATCCCCTTCTCCGCTAAGTATTCCATGAGTGCTTCCTCGTTTACAGTCCACACATGCAGAGGAATCTTCTTCTTTTTTGCTTCTCTGATCAGCTTTTCGGATCGCAGGTTGTTGACAGACGGGTGAAGAGCGTCTGCCCCGATCAGCTTTGCATAGGTGACTACATGAATCCAGCCATCAGAATATAACAGCCCGGTTCTTGCTCCTGGATCCAGCTTTTTAATTTTTATAATGCTGGGGTGATGGAAGGAGGAATAGATTACCCTCTCTTCCATCTCCATTTTCTTAACCAGCTTTAATACTTTTTCTTCGATTCCCTTATAACGATATATACCGGTTTTCAGTTCAATATTAACAGTTAAGTCCGTGGGTTTTAACAGCTTGAAAACTTCTTTCAACTCTGGTATGACTGCAGTGGTATATTCCGGATGTGTTTTATTGCAGGAAAACTGTTTTAGTTCATCCATGGTGAAATCCTTTACATTGCCGGAACCATTGCAGGTTCGATCAATTGTTTCATCATGAATCACAGCCAGCTTTCCGTCTTTCGTCAGTTGTACATCTAATTCCACTCCGTCTGCATGCTGCCTTGCTGCCAGTTCAAACGCTTCCAGTGTATTTTCCGGCGCATATGCACTGGCCCCTCTGTGAGCCCAAACCTTTGTTTTCATCTGCTAATATCCTTTCTGATGCCGTTTATTTATTTAAGAGATTATAATCGGCAATGGATTTATTTATGCTATCTGCCATCTTCTTAACGGCATCCTCTGGTGTGCCATTGTTGTTAAGCATATTTTCAATTTCTGTTTCCACCGTCTGTCTTGCTTCCGGGAATACACTCAGTAAAGCGCCTGCCGACTGAGGTGTAGAATCATGAAGCTGATCAATGGCAGTCTGAAATTGAGGAAATTTTGCAATGTTTTCTTTAAAGACAGGTTCGTCATGAGCTGCAGTGGTGATTGGAAAATATCCTGTCTGGGAATTCCAGAATGCCTGGCTTTCCGGTGACACAAGGAACTTAACAAATTCCCATACCGCTTTCTGTTTGTTTGCATCATTATTATTTAATGCCCACAAAGAACCGCCTCCAATCGATACGCCTCCCTTATCATCATCACTGACTTTTGGGAAATAAGCCGTTCCTACTTCAAATTTTCCATTCACATCATTTAAGATCTGTTTTAAGGATGCGGTTGACCCCAGTGTCATTGCAGATTTTCCAGAACTGAAATCTGCAAGCCCTGCATCTCCTCCTCTGCCGACGTTTGGAGCATATCCTTTAGCTGATAATTCTTTCCATACAGTCAGTGTTTTTACACCGGCTCCATTTTTATCAAAGTCAACCGCTGTAGCTGCAGCTTCTCTTCCATTTCCGTTATCTGCATAATGAGCCTGTTGTTTGCAGGTAAACTGTTCAAAAAACCAGCCGTAAATACCCAGGGAAATCACCTCTCCAGCACCGCCTTTTTTAAGCAAATCATCTGAAACTCCTTCAATCCCCGGGAGGCTGTCAGGAACTTTAGTAATACCTGCCTTTTTAAACATGTCTTTGTTATAGTAGAGAATGGGCGTAGATGAGTTAAATGGCATGGAATACAGGGTGTCGTTTACCGTATAATATGCTGCAATATTGGGTTCAACCTGGGAAATGTCCCATTTATCCCCATCAATCAGCTGCTGCATGGGAATAACCCAGCCCGAATCTATCATAAATCTGGTTCCAATGTCGTAAATCTGCACTAGGTCTGCTCCCATGTTGCCGATCTGCGCACTTTTCAACTTGTTAATGGCATCGTCATAGCTGCCCTGATACTGGGCCTCAACGGTGATTCCTGAAGTATTTTCCTTGTTGAATTTTTCTACAAGTGTATCGATTGCTGTCCCATTGACACCTCCCATGGAGTGCCAGAATGTAATGGAAGTCTTTTGTGTATTTCCTTTCGTATCTGCGACAACAGGAGCTGCAGTGGTTGTAACCTCTTCCTTTGTTTCAGTTGCAGCGGTATTTCCGGATCCGGTCTGACTGTTACAGCCGTTCAGCATTCCTGCAGCCATAAAAGCCGCCATACAAAAGGAAACTATTCTCTTTTTCATGTTTGTCCTCCAAATTTTATGTAATATTTATTCTGAATCAGGTCAGCCCTTTACGGCTCCTGAGAACATTCCTCTGATCAGCTGTTTCTGTCCTAAGATAAAAACTGAAATCGATGGAACGATAATCATTACAACTCCTGCAATCATCATGGAAATTGACTGAGAATCCACACTGTCTAACATGCCGAGCCCTATCTGAACCGTTCTCATTTTATCTGAACCTGTAACGAGAAGCGGCCACATATACATATTCCAGGCATTGATAAAAGTATATACTGCCATGGCACCTATGGCTGATTTGGTAAGCGGTATCAGGATGCTGTAAATAAATCTTAAGTTAGTACAGCCATCAATCCGGGCCGACTCATACAATGAAATGGGAAAGGATTTATAAAACTGCCGGAATAAAAAGATTCCCATAGCCGATGTTAGATAAGGAATAATTAAGACCTTATAGCTGTCGAGCCAATGAAGCCCACTTACTGTTAAGTAATTAGATATAATCGTTGCTTCTCCCGGTATCATCATGGTCGCCATTACAAGCATAAACAGCAGGTTTTTACCTTTAAAATCCAGAAAGGAAAAGGAAAATGCAGCCAGGGAACAGGATATGATCTGGCCTGCAGTAATGCAGCCTGCTACTACAAATGAATTAACAATAAATCGGGTTAAAGGAATCTTAACCATTGCCTGACGAAAATTATCAAGTGTAGGCGTTGTTGGTATTAAGTTCATACTCATTGTGAACAGTTCACTGGAAGGCATTAACGCAATACTGACTGCATATAAAAGCGGAAGCAGAAGAAACAGTGCCATAAGCAGATTCATTCCCGTAAGGGCCAGTTTAGTGGCTCTGCGGCGAAACAACGCTTTCTTTAACGCCTCTCTCTTAAGATTCTCAAGTTCCTCTCTGCTGATATCTTTAACAGCCCTGGAAATAACAGATTCCATCAATAGTGTACTCCTTTCTTTTCCAAACGAAACATGCATAAGGTCAGAACCATAATAATGATAAACAGAATCACAGACTGGGCTGCCGCACTGCCGAAACGGTAATTGAAAAATGCATCCCTGTAAATGGAGTATACAATTAAGTTTGTGGACTCCCCCGGACCTCCCATGGTTAAAATCTTAACCTGACCAAAGGACTGAAACGCCTGAATAATATTCACTACCAGGGTATAAAACAGAATTGGACTCAACCCCGGGAGCGTCAGCCGGAAGAACTTCTGGAAGGAATTTGCACCATCTACCGATGCCCGTTCATAAAGGGTTTCATCAATGTTGCTTAAACCTGCGCTGAAGTACAGGAAATTAATACCGCTGTTCAGCCATGCCGTTAAAAGTGCCACGCATACCAGCGCATACCTTGGTTCGCTGATCCAGTTAATATGTAATCCCAGGATCTTATTCACAATTCCGATGGATGGATGAAGCATGATTTTAAATATCATAGCTGCGGAACTTGAGGCAATTGCCATTGGAAGCGCATAGGCAGTGCTGAATATCCGGATACCCGGAAATGACTGATTACACAATACCGCTGTGATCAGGCCAAGAAGCATACTGACACTCACTACAATCAGTACAAATACTGCTGTTACAAAAAGACTGTTGAAGAATGATGGGGAGCTTAAAAGCTCGGAATAATTTCCTGCACCGACAAACAGCTTTGCCTGCCCCATCTTATTGGTTTTAAAAAGACTCAAATAAATTGTCTTAAAAAATGGGAAAAACAAAAAAACTGCAAAGACTGCCAAGGCAGGAGCGATATATGCATAGGGGCTCAAATTTCTTGTAATTAGTTTTAACTTCATAAGAATGCTCCTTAACGGTATAATATGTTTTCTTCTGTATCCATATCAAACAGCAGTATCCGGCTCATATCTGCAAAGATAGAAGCTTCTTTTCCGGCTTCTGACGAAAAATCCGGCTTCAGTCTCGCACAGACTTGACTCCTGCCTATTTTTCCGTGAAGCAGGATTTCTGATCCAAGAACTTCCTTTATCTCAACGTTCAGTTTCAGTTCCTGATCCTTTAAACCGGTTTCGTGTAGATCCTCCGGACGGATTCCAAGATATACTCTTCTACTCACATAATCACCATCAATGAGCCGCTTCGCGCATTCCTCATTTACAAACAATCTGTTTTTAGAAAACTCCACGCAAATCCGGTCCTCTCGCCTCTCCACCCAGACTGGGATGAAGTTCATGGAAGGAGATCCCATAAAACCGGCCACAAATTTATTTACCGGATTCTGATAGAGAACTTTTGGCTCCGCTGCCTGTAGTATGACCCCGGAATTCATAACCACAATTCTTGTCCCCAAAGTCATAGCCTCTACCTGATCATGAGTTACATAGATAATGGTCGCTCCCAACTCTTTATGTATCTTGGATAGTTCAACCCTCATCTGGGTTCTCAGCTTTGCATCCAGATTGGACAGCGGCTCATCCATTAAGTAGGCCTTTGGTTCGCGGACAATGGCACTTCCGATTGCAACTCTCTGCTTTTGTCCACCAGATAAAGCGTGTGGTTTCCGATCCAGCAAGTGGCTGATACATAAAACATCTGCCGCTTTTCTGACTCGTTGATCAATTTCCGTTTTCACTACATTTCGTACTCTTAAACTAAATGCCATATTTTCATAAACAGTCAGGTGGGGATAAAGAGCGTAGGACTGAAATACCATGGATAAATCCCTTTTCTGCGGATCAGTCAGATTCATCAATTCTCCATCTATCCATAATTCTCCGGAGGATATCTCTTCAAGGCCGGCAATCATACGAAGTGTGGTTGATTTTCCGCAGCCTGAGGGACCTACCAGGATTAGAAACTCCTGATCTCTTATATCCAGATTAAAATCTTTGACTGCAACCTGGCCATTTTTAAATGTTTTACATACATTTACCAAAGACAGACTTGCCATATATTGCTGCTTCCTTTCTTATATCCTGTCTCCATTTTAAAGACTGGATGTAAAATGAAAAAGAATCTTTTAGTAAAATGGATGTAAATCATGCTATTGACGCACAAAGAAAGAAAAGTTATAATAAACTAAATTTATGAAGGAGGCATAGATACACATAGCAAAGCTAAGCGCCATGTACCTGAGGATGCGATCGTGAGCGTTTTCTTAAGAAAACGGTATCCAGGGTTAACGAGGAGAAGGGTGATCGAATATTCGGCGGATGCCCTTCCATGCCAGCCGGGCGTGAATCCAGTGTGAAATATGCAGGTAACTGCAAAACAACCACTCTGGAACCGGTAGATGCAGGAGAAAATTGGTTATACAAAAATGCTGTCCATTTTACAACCGATGGAAGACAGCTTATTTTTGTGTGCATATTTAACAAACTCAGATTATAAAACTATAAAACGATAATGAAGGAGATTTATTATGTGTGGAATCATTGGATATACCGGACCATTAGACTCAAAGAAAATATTGTTAGACGGACTCTCCCAGTTGGAATACCGTGGATACGACAGTGCAGGAATTGCACTGTGCATGGAGAACTCCAAAATCCAGTTAATTCGTCATACGGGAAAAGTCTCTAATCTAAAAAAAGGCTGTGAGGAAATAAACCAGGTATCCCACTGCGGACTGGGACATACCAGATGGGCGACACACGGCGGTGTCACTACGGAAAATACCCACCCTCACAGGGCGGGACGTGTCATACTGGTTCACAATGGCATTATTGAAAACTACCATCAGCTTACCATTGATTTTCACCTGGAAGGAAAGCTTCTTTCTGAAACAGACAGTGAAGTCGCTGCCTGGATCCTGGAAAGTCTTTATGATGGAGACCCTGCTAAAGCCATCGCAGAGCTGGTAACACATTTGAAGGGGTCTTACAGCTTTTGTATGATGTTTGAAGATCATCCAGGCGAAATCTATGCGATCCGGAACGTAAGCCCTCTTGTGGCCGCTTATACCCACTCAGGCTCGTTTGTTGCCTCGGATTTAACAGCGCTGATTCCCTACACCAGACAATACTTTGTAGTTCCGGAGGATCACATCTTAAGACTCACATCCTACAAAGTCCATTTATATGATTTGGATTTAAAGGAGTTGGAACCGGAAATTATGGAAGTGAACTGGAATATGGATGCTGCCATGAAGAACGGATTTCCTCATTTTATGCTAAAAGAAATTCACGAACAGCCAGACGCGTTAAAAAACACCATACTCCCCCGTCTTGCAAAAGGCCTGCCTGATTTTACCGATGATCAGATACCAGACTTTGTATTTGAGGACTGTAACCAGATTCAGATTGTTGCCTGTGGTACCGCTATGCATGCTGGTATGGTTGCAAGGGCCTTAATGGAACCCCTTCTTCGAATCCCTGTCACTGTTTCCATCGCGTCGGAATTCAGGTATGAAGATCCCCTGGTTGATGACAAAACCCTGGTTATTATAATTTCCCAATCTGGTGAGACAATCGATACTCTGGCTGCACTTCGTCTGGCTAAAAGCTATGGTTCCAGAACCCTTTCTGTCGTTAATGTAAAAGGCTCTACCATAGCAAGAGAAAGCGATTATGTACTTTATAC